>BACX01000141.1 GCA_000333335.1 Sphingomonas-like bacterium B12
GGATGGCAAATGATGATCGTCGGCAACCTTGTCGGGCTGGCCTAAGCGATCGTCACGCTGGCGCTGACCTGGGTGGCGATGCCGATGCTGGTCGATCGGCCGACCGACAGCTNGACGCNGATCTCCACCTCGCTTCGCGCGATGGCGGCGAACCCGATGATGGCCGCGCGCTGGGGCCTGACGGTGGCGGTGCTGCTGGTGCTGGGGTCGATCCCGGCCTTCGTCGGCCTCGCCGTGGTGCTGCCGTGGCTGGGCTATGCGACCTGGCACCTCTATACGCGCGTGGTCGATCGCGAGGCCTGGGCGCGCATCTAGAATGGAGAGATCCGCATGAGGACAAGGCTGAGCGTCTGCCTGAGGAAGAAGCGGTTTCTCTCCGAAGACGAGGCGGCGCGATCAGCCCGCGCCGCCGACTTCCCGTTACGGCCCTATCGATGCGATCGGTGCCGCCACTTTCACCTGACGAGCCGGACGAAGGGCAAACGCCTGCTCAGCGTCGCATAGTCATTCCGTGCGCCCCAGCACCTTTTCGTCGAGGAACCGTTCGATCGTGTGCTGGACGTGCGCCTGCCGCCCTTCGCCCGCGATATGGTGGGTCTGGCCGACGTAGAGCATCATGTCGAACGGCGTGTCCGTCTCCTGAAGCTTGTTTATCAGCGCGGCGCTGTTCTCGAACACGACGTTATCGTCGGACAGGCCGTGCATTAGCAGCAGCGGCGTCCTGATTGACGGGGCCTCCGCGATCGCATCCGAGGTCGCGTAAACCTTGGGATCGGTCAGCGGGTTGCCGAGATAGCGCTCGGTATAATGGGTGTCGTACAATTCCCACTTCGTAACCGGCGCGCCAGATATGCCGGCGGCGTAAAGGCCCTGCCCCTTTTCCAGCATCTTGAGCGTCATGTATCCGCCGTAGGACCAGCCGTAGGTGGCGATCCTCTTCGGATCGACGAAGCTCTGCCCCTGCAGCCAGCGCGCGGCGGTGGCCTGATCCTCGACCTCGACGCCGCCCATCGCGTGGTAGATCTGATTCTGGAAGGCGGTGCCGCGATTGGGCGAGCCGCGATTGTCGATCTGGAAGTAGATCCAGCCCTTCGACACCCAGTACTGAGCCATCGGCGCCATCCACGCCCGCTTCACCTGCTGCGATCCCGGGCCGCCATAATGTTCGAAGAAGACCGGGTAGCGCTTGCCCGCTTCCAGCTTCGGCGTGATCATCTCGTAATAGAGCGTCGATCCGTCCGCCGCCTTCATCGTGCCGTAGGTCACCGGGCGATGCGCCGCGAGATAGGGCGCGTAAGGGTGGCTTGCGTCGAGCCGGTTCTCCTCGATCCACCCGATCCGCTTGCCGGTCGCGTCGGCGAGGTACACCTGCGGCGGCTGGCTGGGCGACGAACGCGTAATCAGCATCCGCCGCCCCGCCTCGTCCATCACCGCCTCGTTCCAGTAACCGCGCTCGGTGACGCGCTGCGGCTCGCCCGGATGGAGATAGTCGATCGTATAGAGCTGGCTTTCCAGCACATCGTCCTTGTTGGCGGTGAAGAACAGGCGGTGGTTCGCCTCGTCGACCGCGATCAGGCCGGTGTGGGCGGACTGGCCGTTCATCTCCACCGACCAGTCGCCATGGGTGAGTTGCGTCCATCGCCCATCGGCGAAGCGGTAG
>BACX01000140.1 GCA_000333335.1 Sphingomonas-like bacterium B12
CGTTCACGTCATGAGCGGCATGTCGCCCATGTAGACGTCCTGCTCCTTGATATCGAGGACGGAGCGGGTGTCGGTATCGGGATCCACCTCGAACACGATCAGGCGGAGCGTCACGCGCATCGGCGCGGCGAAGGTGATGCCGCGCTGGCGGCACTCTTCCACGTCATACTTCGGCTCTTCGAGCTCGTAGTTGACGAAATCCAGCTCCGCGGTGCCGGCGAAATCGCGGATCGGGAAGACGCTGCGCAGCGTCTTCTCCAGGCCGGACACATAGCCGATCGAGGGATCGGAGCGCAGGAACTGCTCGTAGCTCTCGCGCTGAACCTCGATCAGGTTCGGCATCTGGATGACTTCGTGGATGTCGCCGAACACCTTGCGGATCCGCTTCTTCGCGGTGCCGATCATCGCCGGGGGGATGGGCTGGGTGGCCATGCCTGGTCTCGTCCTCGCTATTAATCTCGTCGCGGAAGCGCCTCGCAGCACCCCCTGCAGCCGGACGTGATTCGGGGAGAATCACGCAAAAAAGTGCGGTCCCGGGCTGTCGGGGCCGCACTGCTGCACTCTTATCCCGCCCGGGTCTTCCATTCGTCGCGGCCCGTTGCGCAAGGCGGGCCGTGTCCCGAAGGCTCTGGCGGACGGCCGGACACGCGCGTGGTACAGGCGAGCGAACGGCCAGTGATGTCGGATGGAAGCGCTATATAATGCGCGGGGCGCAGATGAAAAGGGGGTTTCTCTTACCCATGCTCAGGCGGCCGCCAGCGAAGGGGGCGTCTGGGTGGCCGGCTGGTGGCCCGTAGCTTCCGGCACGACACCCGCGCAAAGCTGCTCCCAAAGCGCGAAATCGCCCGCGTAGAGCGTCTTCAACCGCCGGATCTGCGGGCCGGTTAGCGCGATCGGCTCGCCCTCGCTGCGGTTGATGACGGGTACGGCGCGATCGGGGAAGCCCGGCACCATCATCGGCAGCCGCGCGATGTCGTTGATCCGCACGAGCCGATCGACCGCGATACGCCCCGCGCGATCGGACACGTACCAGCGCTGGGGGCGGAAGATGTGATCGAGCGCATAGGGGCTGCTGGCCGCCTCGACATGATCGAGCGCATCGTCGATCGACCGGAAGGCGCGGTAGAGTGCGTTGAAAGGTTCCGACACATAATTGCCGGCGCGGACGCTCCCCCCGGTGCGGGCGAAGCGATAGGCGGAAACGAAGCGGTCGGCGGGATGGCGGACGATGGCGAAGCTCGGCAGGCCGGCGAGCCGCCCGCCCTGCACCTGGCGGAGCCAGCGGATCGAGGCGTGTTTCACCCAGAGGCCGTACAGCGTTTCGCTCACCGACATGCCGGCCGCCTTGGGAATGTGGACGAAGACCAGGCCGGTCTGTTCGATCCGATCGATCCGGCGGAGGCGCTTGGCGCCGAGGGGAAGGGGGATGCCCATATCGCAACCCCGCTCATGGACATCGCTGAGGAGGCGCACACGCGCGGCGAGGCAGGCGAGGCTTTCCAGCCTCGACGATTGATTCGGACCCATAAGCGGACCATGGCCCGCCGCGATGTCCCCGGTTTCTCCCGCGCATTGCCGGCAGCGGCGGCGGATGCGTCGGCCGTGCAGCATTGCTGCCGATCAGCAACATATCACGCAAAAGGGGCGGCCCGTTGCCGGGCCGCCCCTCCTGTTTGGCTCTGAAGCCCGGTGCGTCCCGAAGGACGCGCCGGATTACTTCAGCTCGACGGTCGCGCCGGCTTCCTCGAGCTGCTTCTTGATCTTCTCGGCCTCGTCCTTGTTCACGCCTTCCTTGACGGCCTTCGGCGCGCCCTCGACCAGGGCCTTCGCCTCGGTCAGGCCCAGGCCGGTGATGGCGCGGACTTCCTTGATGACGTTGATCTTCTTGCCACCGTCGCCGGTGAGGATCACGTCGAACTCGGTCTTCTCTTCGGCGGCAGGCGCACCGGCGCCACCACCGGCCGGGGCGGCAACCGCCACCGCAGCGGCGGCCGAAACGCCCCACTTCTCTTCGAGCAGCTTCGAGAGCTCGGCGGCCTCGAGAACGGTCAGGGCGGACAGGTCGTCAACGATCTTCTGCAGGTCAGCCATTGTAGGTCTCCATGTGCGGGGCAGCTTCGGCCCCAAAGGTCTTCGAAAAAAGGTTGTTCAGAACGTCTCGGGCCTGAAGGATCAGGCCGCGTCCTTCTCCGCATAGGCCGAGAACACGCGCGCGAGCTGCGCGGCGGGGGCCTGCGTGATCGAGGCGAGCTTCTGCGCGGGAGCCTGGATGAGACCCACGAGCTTGGCACGCAGCTCGTCGAGCGACGGCAGTTCGGCCAGAGCCTTCACGCCGTTCACGTCGAGGACGGTGTTCCCCATCGCGCCGCCAACAATTTCGATCTTGTCGGTGGTCTTCGCGAACTCGACGACGGCCTTGGCGGCCGCCACCGGATCCTTGGACGACGAAAGTGCGGTCGGACCGGTCAGCAGATCGCTGAGCGCGGTGTACGACGTGCCTTCGGCGGCGATGCGGGCGAGGCGGTTCTTGGCAACCTTGTAGCTGGCGCCAGCATCACGCATCTTCACCCGGAGCGCAGTCGCCTGCGTGACCGAGAGGCCGAGATTGCGGGTGACAACCACCACGCCGCTCTCGGTGAAAGTGCGGTTCAGCTCGGCAACAGCCGCGGACTTCTGATCGCGATCCATGCCAATCTCCACTTCGTACGTATCCGGCGGCCCAACGCGGGCAACCGGGGTTCGACCACGAAGCCTTGCGGCTTCATGGCAAACGTCCGTGGGAAATCGTCGACTGGTCGCGCTGGTGCGGGTTCGAAGACCCTTCGCGCGGCAGACCCGGAAACCCGCCATAGATTGGCATCGTCCGGTAAAACTCTTCCCCGCCTATGCAGCACGATTAAGGGGAACCCCAGCTGCAGTCTCGGACGGAATCGGGAGGTCTCGCGACCTTCCGAAGGGCGCGCTCATAGCGGGCGCGCCCCGGAAGTCAATCGATCAATGTCGTCCGCTTACTTCGGGCACTTCATCAGCTGGCCCTTCTTGGGGCCGGACGCGACGTGGCAACGGCCCTTGGCGTCCTTGTTGAAGGCGGGCGCGGCAGCGGCGGCGGCCGGGGGGCATTTGGTGAACTTGCCCTTGGCGTCCTTGCAGGGCGCGGCGACGAGGCTGGTGGCCATCAGGGCGGTGACGGACAGAACAGCGAGAGTGCGGATCATCATGTGTCTCCCCCACGAAGAGCGTGGTGCGCCGATCCGACTGCGTTTCGGGCAAAAGGTCAATGCGGGGGCAGGGTGGCTGTCCGTAAATTAATGTTCCGCTGTCCCCCGCCGTTGGTCCCGAACGAAGTCGAGGGACGTGAGGCAGGCACGGCGCTCGAAACCCGCACCTCGACTTCGCTCGGCACGAACGGACTTTTCCGGCCTGAGATTGGGCGCAAACAAAAAGGGCCGGGATCGCTCCCGGCCCTTTCCGTTTTCAGCTGATCGGAAGGATCAGGCCGCGACCTCGGCGGTGTCGACCTTGATGCCGGCGCCCATGGTGGACGAGACGGCGATCTTCTTCACATACTTGCCCTTGGCGCCCGACGGCTTGGCCTTGACCAGCGCGTCGATCAGCGCGTCGAAATTCTCGCGCAGGTCGGCTTCCGAGAAGCTCGCCTTGCCGAGGCCGGCGTGGATGATGCCCGCCTTCTCCACGCGATATTCGATCTGGCCGCCCTTGGCCGCTTCCACGGCCTTGGCGACGTCCATCGTCACGGTGCCGAGCTTCGGGTTCGGCATCAGGCCCTTCGGACCGAGAACCTTACCGAGACGGCCGACGAGGCCCATCATGTCCGGCGTCGCGATGCAGCGCTCGAACTCGATGGTGCCGCCCTGGACGATCTCCAGCAGGTCTTCCGCACCGACGACATCCGCACCGGCGGCCTTGGCTTCCTCGGCCTTGGCGCCGCGGGCGAACACGCCGACGCGGACGGTCTTGCCGGTGCCCTTGGGCAGGGTGACGACGCCGCGGACCATCTGGTCGGCGTGGCGCGGATCGACGCCCAGATTCACCGCGACCTCGATGGTCTCGTCGAACTTGGAGGTGGCGTTCGCCTTGGCGAGCGCGATCGCTTCGGTGACGCCGTACAGCTTGTCACGGTCGACGGCGGTGGCGAGGGTCTTCGCCTTCTTGGTCAGCTTGGCCATGCTATCAGCCCTCCACCACTTCGAGGCCCATCGCGCGGGCGGAGCCTTCGATCGTCTTCGTAGCGGCCTCGATCGAGGCGGCGTTCAGATCCTTCATCTTGACCTGGGCGATTTCCTCAAGCTGCGAGCGCTTGATCTTGCCGGCCGATGCCTTGCCCGGCGTCTTCGAGCCGGACTTCAGGCCGATCGCCTTCTTGATCAGGAAGGTCGCCGGCGGCGTCTTCGTGATGAAGGAGAAGGAACGGTCCGCATAGACGGTGATGATCGTCGGGATGGGCATGCCCTTCTCGAGATCGCCGGTCGCGGCGTTGAACGCCTTGCAGAATTCCATGATGTTGACGCCGCGCTGACCGAGCGCCGGGCCGATCGGCGGCGACGGATTGGCAGCGCCGGCGGCGACCTGCAGCTTGATGTAACCAGTAATCTTCTTCGCCATTGAAACCTCCTATGGCTTAGCGGTGCTGACGGCTCCGAGGAGCCTCCCGCGGACTTTCCCGGCTTGCGGCCGGAAACCTTGAATTACTGACGCGCT
>BACX01000139.1 GCA_000333335.1 Sphingomonas-like bacterium B12
GACGAGGGCCGAGCGCGTCGAGCGCCTTGAGGCCGGTCTGCACCGGCTCGTGCACCGACTGCCTCGGGATGATGCCGGGCGCCTTGGTCTCGACGCGGGCGCGGGTGTCGGAAACGATCGGGCCCTTGCCGTCGATCGGGTTGCCGAGACCATCGACCACGCGGCCGAGCAGGCTCTTGCCGACCGGCACGTCGACGATGGTGCCGGTGCGCTTGACGGTGTCGCCCTCGCGGATCTCGGCGTCCGAGCCGAAGATCACGGCGCCGACATTGTCGGCCTCGAGGTTGAGGGCCATGCCCTGCGTGCCGTTGGCGAACTCGATCATCTCGCCGGCCTGCACATTGTCGAGGCCGAAGATGCGGGCGATGCCGTCACCGACGCTCAGCACCTGGCCGACCTCGGAGACTTCCGCCTCGGTGCCGAAATTGGCGATCTGGTCGCGGATGACCTTGGAGATTTCTGCGGCGCGGATATCCATGTTCAGCCCTTCATCGCGTGTGCGAGACTATTGAGTTTGGTGCGGATCGATCCATCGATCTGCTGCGAGCCCATCTTCACGATGAGGCCGCCGAGAATATCGGGGTCCACCTTCGCCTCGATCGCGACATCGCGGCCGAACTTCTGGCGCAGCTTGTCTTTGAGCGCGCCGGTCTGCTCGGCATCGAGCGGGTGGGCGGACGTGACCTCGGCGGTGGTCTCGCCGCGGTGCGCGGCAGCGAGGCTCTTGAAGCCCCGGATGATCGCCGACAGCTGGTTCAGCCGGCCGTTGTGGCCGAGCAGGCCCAGCGTGTTGCTGACCGTCTTGCCGAGCTTCATGCTCGAAGCGACGGCGAGGATCGCCTTGGTTGCCGCATCGCGGCCGACCAGCGGGCTGCTGATGAGCGCGCGGAAATCGGCGCTCTCGGCCATGGCGGCCTTGATCGTGTCGAGATCGGCCGAAACCTGGTCGATCTGTCGCTCGTCGCGCGCCAGCTCGAAGAGGGCGAGCGCATAGCGCCCGCTCAAGCTAGCCTGAATACCGCCGGAAATGTCCACGCGAGACCCATCCCCCGAAGAAATTGCTTTTGCCCCATACGAAAAAGGGGGCGCCCCACAAGGCGTCCCCGCATGGGTCGCGGGCCGGTTAGCAGGGGAGGGCAAGGGATGCAAGGCTGGCGACCCCGACCCTTGGGACGAGGGCGTACCTATAGGTTTGAGAGCAAGCGGCGGGACGCGAGCGGCGGGAATCAGGCCTAGATCGAGGTCTCCCAAGCGATGGAGAATGTATGACTTATCGTATCGAAGGCCTCGATCCCGAGCGCTTCACCGACCCGGAAGCGCTGATCGCCGATGGGGCGATTCGCATGACGGTAGGCGCCGACAGCGGCTATCCCTGCCGGGTCACGCTGCAGGATGCCGAGCCGGGCGAAACCGTGCTGCTGCTGAACCATGTGTCGGCTGATGTGCAGACGCCTTTCCGGACCACGCACGCCATCTTCGTGCGGGAGGGGGCGACGACGGCGCCGCGCTACGACGATGAGGCCCCCGCCTATCTGGAGCAGCGGCCGCTGAGCCTGCGCGGGTTCGACGGCGCCGGCATGATCCGCGCGGCCGCCAACGCGGCGCCGGGCGGGGCGGATGCGGGCATCCGGGGACTGCTGGAGGATGAGGAGATCGACTATGTGGATGTCCACCATGCCGCCTGGGGCTGTTTCCTCGCGCGGGCACAACGGAGCGGCAATGCCTGAGACGGACAATCGGCGCTGGGATGCGGTGCTTCGACGGGACCGGGCGGCGGACGGCACGTTCGTCACCGGCGTGTTGACGACGGGCATCTATTGCCGCCCGTCCTGCGCGGCGCGGCACCCGAAGCGCGAGAATGTCCGCTTCTTCGCGGACGGTGCAGCGGCGCGGGCAGCGGGCTTGCGCCCTTGCCTGCGCTGCAAGCCCGACGAGATGGCGCGCGATGCCGAGGGGCTCGCGAAGGCCATCGCGCTGATCGAACGCGCCGAGACGCCGCCGACGCTGGAGGAGATAGCCGACGAGGCGGGCTATGCCCCGCATCACTTCCATCGCCTTTTCCGCAAGCGAACGGGGGTGACACCGGCCGCCTATGCCCGTGCTGTGCGGGCGAAGCGGATGGAGGCGGCGCTCAAGGACAATGAGCGTGTCACCGATGCGATCTACGACGCCGGCTTCTCCGGGCCGGGCCGCTTCTACGAGGAGGCGGAGCAGCGGCTCGGCATGGCGCCCTCGGCATGGAGACGGGGGGGCGGTGGCGAGACGGTCCGCTGGGCGAGCGCCGGCACGAGCTTCGGCCCGGTCGTGGTCGCGGCGACGGAGCGGGGCATCTGCCGTCTGACATTCGGCGGGATCGAGCAGCTCCGGCAGGACTTCCCTCACGCCACGATTGAGCCGGGCGGGGCAGGCATGGCCGATCTCGTCGCGCAGGCGGTCGCGGTGGTCGAGGAGCCGGGCCGCGCGCACGATCTGCCGCTCGACGTGCGCGGCACTGCCTTTCAGGAGGCGATCTGGCGCGAGTTGTCGCAGGTGCCGGCGGGAGAATCGGTGAGCTATGCGGCGTTGGCCGCGCGCGTCGGCAGACCGGGCGCGACGCGCGCGGCGGGGACGGCCTGCGGGGCTAATCCGGTGCCGCTGCTCATCCCCTGCCACCGCGCCCGGCGCAGCGACGGATCGGCCGGCGGCTATGCGCTGGGGCTGGAGATGAAGGCGCGCATCCTCGCCCGCGAGGCGCCCGACACGCAGCGCGGGCTGTTCGACTAGGCGCCTTTGGTCCGCGCCACCGCAGCCATTGCGTGGGCGATGTCGATGATGAGCGCGTCGGGATCGCCGTCGCGCACGAACACGCTGCCATGGTCCGCACTGGGCACGTAGGTGAAGTCGGCATGGGCACCGAGCCGGTGCATCAGCGCCTCCAGCCGGTGCGCGGGCTGATCGAGGTAGAAGGTGTCGGCGCTGCCCACGGTCAGATGGATCTTGCCATCGAGATCGGGGCGCAGCGTTGGCCAGTCGCGCTCGATCTTCGCCGCGATGTCGTAATGCGCGCGCCAGTAGGCGGCGACCTCCGGGTCGATGCGGCCGGTCGTGCGATCGTAGAGGCGCATCGGCGTGCCGTCGGGGCCCCGCGGGCTGAACACCCACTCGAACGAGCGGAACTGGCCGCCATCGTGGCCGAGCACATCTTCCAGCCGCGCGAAATCGCCCATCAGCCCGATCACCCGCTCATGGTCACGGCTGAGCGGGCGAGGATGGCCGGCATCGCCCGTGTAGAAATTTTCGGGCGCGTAGAGATCGACGCCGATGAAATCGTGGAAATCGACCGGATCGGGCGAGATCGGCCAAGTGCCCCCGAACAGCTTGGGGTAGGCGACCTGCGCCCACAGCGCGAACCAGCCGCCCGAGCTGTGGCCGGTGAGGAAGCGCCCGTCGGTCCGCGCGTCCATGCGGTAATTGCGTTCGAGGAAGGGGATCAATTCGGTGGTGAGCGCCGTGCCCCACGGGCCGTTGTTCACGCTGTCGGCGAATTCGTGCGTGCCGGTCGGTCCCGAATGATCGAGGAACACCCAGATCATCGGCGGGATGCGCCCGGCTTTCTCCAGCCGCCAGATCCGCGCCGCCCCGGCGATGTCGGCATGTTGCGAGGTGCCGAAGCCGCCGGTCTGATAGACGGTCGGCCAGGTCTTGTGGCGGTCCTTCTGGTCATAGCCCGGCGGGCGGAGCACCAGCGCGTGCATCTCGGTCTGCCGGCCTGAGAAGGCGGCGAGCGAGGCGCTACGATACACGATCTCGTCGCAATGCGGCCTGGCGGCGACCACCGCGCGCTGCTCGGCTGCCGCATCGTCCGAAAAGTCCCACGATGCGCGGACCGGAAGGGCGTGATCGAGTGCGATCGTGGCAGGTGATGCCTGCGGCCAGTGCAGCGTGGTGACCTGCGAGACGAGGTCGCCCGCGCCGGCGCCGCCATAGCCATAGTCGCCGTTGCGATCGAGCAGCGCCTGAACCCGATAGTTGCCGGGTGGCAGGGCGGCGAAGCTCGCAGGGAAGGCGGCGTCGCCGGTATCGATCGAGACGCTGCGGCCGGCGCCGAACGTCGCGACGTCGCGCGCTGCGGTGGAGACGGAGTCGTGCGGGCCGAACTCGTTCGCGTCGATGCGGTCGGCATGGGCGTTGGCGTCGGTCGCAGGCTCCACCATCAGCAGCAGGCGGCCGGACGCGTCGCCACTCCAGCCGGCGGGCAGGGTGACGGTCACCCGTGTGTCCGGCGCCGGGGCCGCACCCGACAGGGCCGCACCCGCAAGCGCGAGTATGAGGGTTTTCGCGATCCGCACCGCGCGCGCCGTTTAGCGTCCGGGGCCTTGTTGCTGGCCGACCGTCGGGCCGGTGGTGGGCAGATCCGGCGCGTCCCGGTGCGCGGCGGCCTTCTCGGCGACCGTCAGGATGCCGTCGTGATTGGCGTCCATCAGGTCGAAGGCCTTGAGCGGCCGGACGCTCGCTTCGGACAGGCTGAGCTTGCCGTCGTGATTCGCATCGACATTGTCGAAGGCGCGGTTGGCGGCGTCGAGCATGCGCTGCGCCGCGTCCTTGGTCGGCGGCGCGTCGCGGTTCAGGATGATCGACATCCGCGCGGCAAATTCCTTGCGGCTGATGAAGCCGTCATGGTTGGTGTCGGCCAGATCGAACGTCTTCTTGATCTGCGCCATCATCTGGGCGCGCGTGATATCGCCGGTGGCGGCGGGCGGCGTGGGCCTGGCGACCAGCGGCTTGGTGGATGAGGACTTGGCCGAGGCGGATTTCGCTGGCGCACTCTTTTTCGCCGGCACCGCCTTCTTGTCCGGAGCGGCGGAGAGCGGGGCGGCGAAGCCCAGCCCGATCAGCGCGATCGCGGCAGCGGCGGACGAGCGGGCAAAGAGCAAGGGCAATCTCCAGATCATCGGCCAAGCGTGGCGGTTGTACGCTTACAGGAAGCTGTACGGGTCCACATCCACCGCGACGCGAACGCCGCGCGGCCATTCGAGCGCGCTTAACCATTGCCGGATCACGTCCTGCACGTCCAGCGTTCGACGCGCATGGACGAGCAGGCGCTGGCGGTGGCGGCCGCGGAGCATGGCGAGCGGGGCGGGGGCGGGGCCGAAGACGATCATCCCCTCGGTATCCGGCGCGGAGAGGCCGATGCGGTTGGCGGTCTCCACCGCCTCGTCCAGCTTCTCGGAAGAGACGATGATCGCGGCATAGCGGCCGAAGGGCGGGGCGCCTGCTTCGCGCCTGCTGTCGGTTTCGGCGGCGTAGAAGCTCTCGGCATCGCCCGTCACCAGCGCCTGGATCACCGGCGCGCCGGGTTCGCGGGTCTGGAGGAAGACGCGGCCGGGCTTGGAGCCTCGTCCGGCGCGTCCGGCCACCTGCGCGATCTGCTGGAAACTGCGCTCGGCCGCGCGCAGATCTCCGCCCTGAAGGCCGAGATCGGCGTCGACCACGCCGACCAGCGTCAGGTTGGGGAAGTGATACCCCTTCGTGATCAGCTGGGTGCCGATCACGATGTCGATGTCGCCGGCCTCCATGCGGTTGACGAACTCGGCGGCCTTGGCGGGGGACCAGATCGTGTCCGAGGTGACGATCGCCACCTTCGCCTCGGGAAACAGCGCCGAGACTTCGTCGGCGATGCGTTCGACGCCGGGGCCGCAGGCGACGAGGCTGTCTTCCTCGTGACATTCGGGGCAGGCGGCGGGCGGTGGCATGACATGACCGCAATGGTGGCAGGCGAGGCGTGCCGTCAGCCGGTGCTCGACCATCCACGCCGTGCAGTTCGGGCAGCGGAAGCGGTGGCCGCAGTGGCGGCACAGGGTCAGCGGGGCGTAGCCGCGTCGGTTGAGGAACAGCAGGGCCTGCTCGCCCTTGCCGACCGTCTCCTCGATCGCTGCGACCAGCGAGGGGGCGAGCCAGCGCTGCTTCGCCGGCGGATCCTGCGTGAGATCGATCGTCTCGATCGTCGGCATCTGCGCCACGCCGTAGCGGCCGGGCAGCTTCAGTTCGCGATACTTGCCGATCTCCACCATCTGGCGGGTCTCGATCGCGGGCGTGGCGGAGGCGAGCACGATCGGCACCTGCTCGAACGACGCGCGCATCACCGCGACGTCGCGGGCGTGGTACATCACGCCGTCTTCCTGCTTGAAGCTGGTTTCGTGCGCTTCGTCGACGACGATCAGGCCGAGGTCACGATAGGGCAGGAAGAGTGCCGAGCGCGCGCCGCACACCACCTTCGCCTCGCCGGACGCAATCGCCCGCCACGCGCGACGGCGCTGGGACTGGCGCAGGTCCGAATGCCAAGCGACCGGCAGATGACCGAAGCGCGCCTCGAAGCGCTTGAGGAACGGCTCGGTCAGCGCGATCTCGGGCAGGAGGACGAGGCTCTGCCTGCCCTGCGCCAGAGCGGCGGCGATGCCCTCGAAATAGACCTCGGTCTTGCCCGATCCGGTGACGCCGTCGAGCAGGTAGGGCTGGAAGGCGTTCGCCTCCACCGCCGTGACGATCGTGTCCGCTACCGCTTTCTGCTCCGCGGAAAGCTCGGGCGGGGCGAAGGCGGAATCGGGCAGTGGATAGGGATCGTCCACCGCGACCTCCACCGCCTCGATCGCGCCGACCTTCACCAGTCCCCGGATCACGCCGTCCGACACGTCGGCGATGGCGGCCAGCTCGCGAACGAGCCCCTGCCGCTCGCCGATCCGCTCGAGCGCTTGGCTGCGCTGCGTGGTGAGCCGCTCGGGCACATGCCCTGTCGCGCGATATTCGATCACGGTGCGTCCGCCGTCGAGCGCGCTCGCCGAGGCCAGCGCCATGCGCAGCACGGCGGCGGGCGGTGCGAGATAATAATTCGCCGTCCACTCGATCAGCCGGCGCAGAGGTGCGGCGAGCGGCGGCAGATCGTAGACGCCGAGCAGGTTGCGCAGGCGATTGTCGCCGACCTCCGCATCGGAAGGCATCCGGTCCGGCTCCCACACCACGCCGGCGATCTGACGGGGCCCAAGCGGCGCCAGCACGATCGACCCCGGCTCGACCTGCATCTCGCGCGGCACGCGATAATCGAGCGGGCCGAGCGCGGAG
>BACX01000138.1 GCA_000333335.1 Sphingomonas-like bacterium B12
TTCTGCAGCGTCTCCTGGACCTGGCGGGCGACGTCGTAATGCTCCTGCCCGACGACGGCGGGGGTCAGCGCGCGCGAGGTCGAGTCGAGCGGATCGACCGCCGGGTAGATGCCCAGTTCCGAAATGGCGCGGTTGAGGTTGGTCGTCGCATCCAGATGGGCGAAGGACGTGGCCGGCGCCGGATCGGTGAGATCGTCGGCGGGCACGTAGATCGCCTGCACCGAGGTGATCGACCCCTTGTTGGTCGACGTGATTCGCTCCTGCAGGGCGCCCATGTCGGTCGACAGGGTGGGCTGATAGCCCACAGCCGACGGGATGCGGCCGAGCAGCGCCGACACTTCCGCGCCCGCCTGGGTGAAGCGGAAGATGTTGTCGACGAAGAACAGCACGTCCTGGCCCTCGACGTCGCGGAAATATTCCGCGTTGGCGAGGCCCGAGAGCGCGACGCGGGCGCGGGCGCCCGGCGGCTCGTTCATCTGGCCGAACACGAGCGCGACCTTGGAACCCTCGCTGGTCGGGTTGCCGTCGGCATCCTTGGCGATGACGCCCGCGTCGAGGAATTCGTGATAGAGGTCGTTGCCCTCGCGGGTGCGCTCGCCGACGCCGGCGAACACCGAGGTGCCGCCATGGCCCTTGGCGATGTTGTTGATCAGCTCCTGGATGAGCACCGTCTTGCCGACGCCGGCGCCGCCGAACAGGCCGATCTTGCCGCCCTTCGTGTAGGGAGCGAGCAGATCGATCACCTTGATGCCGGTGACGAGGATGCTGGTCTCGGTCGACTGGTCGACGAAGGGCGGGGCGTCGGCGTGGATCGGCGAGTGGGTCTCGGCATTGACCGGGCCGCGCTCGTCGATCGGCTCGCCGATGACGTTGAGGATGCGGCCGAGCGTCTTCGGGCCGACCGGCACCGAGATCTGTGCGCCGGTGTCCTTGACCTCCTGGCCGCGGGTCAGGCCGTCGGTGCCGTCCATCGCGATCGTGCGGACGGTGTTCTCGCCGAGGTGCTGCGCGACCTCGAGGACGAGTCGGACGCCATTATTCTCGGTCTCGAGCGCAGAGAGGATCTTCGGCAGCGGGCCGTCGAAGGTGACGTCGACGACGGCGCCGATCACCTGGCTGATGCGGCCGACATTGTTGGTAGCGGGTGCGGTTGCCATGACGTTTTCCTGCCTTCTTAACCCTTGAGCGCTTCGGCGCCGGAGATGATCTCGACCAGCTCGGTCGTTATCGCCGCCTGGCGCGAGCGGTTATACTGGATGGTGAGCCGCTTGATCATGTCGCCGGCGTTGCGCGTGGCGTTGTCCATCGCGGTCATGCGGCTGCCCTGCTCGGACGCGGCATTCTCCTGGAAGGCGCGGAAGAGCTGGACGGCGATGTTGCGCGGCAGCAGCGCGGCGAGGATCTCCTCCTCGTCGGGCTCGTACTCGAACGCCGCGACCGGGCCGCCGCTCTCGGGTGCCTTGTCGTTGGCGGCCGGGATTTCCACCGGGATGATCTGCGTCTCGGTCGGGATCTGGGCGAGCGCCGACTGGAACTTGGCGAAATAGAGCCGCGCCACGTCGAACTCGCCCGCCTCGAAGCGGTGCATGATGTCGTTGGCGACTTCGAGCGCGTCGTCGAACGACACGGTCTTGATGTGGCTCTGGTCGACCTGATGGACGATCTGGCCGGGGAACAGGCGGTTGATCACCGCGCGGCCCTTCTTGCCGATCAGGTAGAATTTCACCGTCTTGCCCTTGGCCTCCAGCTCGCGCGCCTTGCGGACCGCGAGGCGCACGATGTTGGAGTTGAACGCGCCGGCCAGGCCGCGCTCCGAGGTGGCGACGACCAGCAGCTGGTTGGTGTCCTTGCCGGTGCCGGCGAGCAGCTTCGGGCTCTCCGGCCCGACGGTGACGCCCGACGCGAGCCGCGCCATGACCTTGGTCAGTTCCTCGGCATAGGGACGGCCGGCTTCCGCCGCCTCCTGCGCGCGGCGCAGCTTGGCGGCGGCGACCATCTTCATCGCCTTGGTGATCTTCTGCGTCGACTTCACCGAGCCGATGCGGATCTTGAGTGCCTTCAGGCTGGGCATTGCGGACCCTTAAAGTTCAGATCAGCCGAACGTCTTGGCGAAGGCCGCGACGGCGTCCTTGAGCTGGCCCTTGACGGCGTCGCCAAGATCCTTGGTCTCGCGGATCGTCTTGAGCACCTCGGCGTGGTTCGCGCGGAGATCGGCGAGCAGGCCGTCCTCGAAGCGGGTCACGTCGGAGACGGGGATGCCGTCCAGGAAGCCCTGCGTGCCGGCAAAGATCGACGCCACCTGCTCCTCGAAGGGCAGCGGGTGGAACTGCGGCTGCTTGAGCAGCTCGGTCAGGCGCGCACCACGGTTGAGCAGCTTCTGCGTCGAGGCATCGAGGTCCGAGCCGAACTGCGCGAAGGCGGCCATCTCGCGATACTGGGCCAGCTCCAGCTTGATCGAGCCGGCAACCTTCTTCATCGCCTTGGTCTGCGCGGCCGAGCCGACGCGCGACACCGAGAGGCCGACGTTGATGGCCGGGCGGATGCCCTGGTAGAACAGATCGGTCTCGAGGAAGATCTGGCCGTCGGTGATCGAGATCACGTTGGTCGGGATGTAGGCCGACACGTCGCCGGCCTGCGTCTCGATGACCGGCAGGGCGGTCA
>BACX01000137.1 GCA_000333335.1 Sphingomonas-like bacterium B12
GGCGCGAAACGGGCGTCTCGGCATCGAGTCTACCCAGCACGTCCGCCAGGCTTTCGAGGCGATGGGCGGCGACCAGCACCGAATCCAGCCGGAAGCCGGCCGAGGCCACCACCTTCTCGATGACGACACGGCCCTCCGCCACGAAGCATCCCTGACGGCCCACGAGATCCCGCTCGCGGATATCGCGATAAACCTCGATGCGCGGATCGGCGACATCGTCGATGGTGATGATGACGGGCACGGCTCAGTCTTGCGTGAAGCGCTTGACCTTGTTCGGCAGATCCTTGCCCTTGGTCCGGCGCGACGGCGTCTGGACCGGGTTCTTCTTCTTCCACTCGGCCCAGGTCATCGGCCCCTCGGGCGTCTGTATGATCATATCTTCGAGAGAATCCGCCATCGCATCATTCTACACGATGCGACGAGCCGGCACAGCGTTCATCGCCGGATAGGTCTGGGGTGGTATTTTCGGATCGAACGGGACACGGCCGTCGCCATCACCGCGCCCGGCGGTTCGCCCAGAGAAGGAGACGGCCGAGCGAGCAGGACATGGCCTCGCAATTGCCCGACACGGGCTTCCGGCCATGCAGAAGGGCGCGCTTCAGGAAGCCGACGATATGTCTCGCCCGATGTCCTGAACCCCCGTCCGCCGTCACGGCCCCCCGCAAAGCCTCAGTCTTCATCGTCCCCCAATCCCCGAAAGCTCCGTTACCACCATGGACGTCGGCGGTGATCATGACCCGCAGTCCATTCCCACAAACGGATGGCGTCCGCCCATGGTGCGGGTCCGCGAATGGCCGGCGTCTTTCCGTTATCGAGGGACGGCGATGCACAAGCCGGGAAATATCAGTGCTGCACCTTTGCCGGATATCGTGTCGGCGATGCCCGCGACGGCGGAGTGGNCAGCCCCGTCCCTGAAGCCCGGNCTCCGATGAAGTCCGCGTCGATCACGCTCTTNACGCCGAATGGCAGCCGCGCCTATCTGTCTGCTGGAGCAGGCAGCGTGCGGAGGACCAGAATGACGGGGACGCTCGATGAAGCGTTCACGAGTCATAGGCCGGCCCTGCTGCGCTATTTCCGGGCGCGTGGCGCGAACGAGGAGGCCGAAGATCTGCTTCAGGATCTCTGGGTCAAGCTCTCGGCGGCTACCGACGTCGCCCCGGACGATGCGCTCGCCTATCTCTATCGAATGGCACACAATCTGATGCTCGATCGCCGCCGTGCCGCGCTGCGGCGGCGGCGTAGGGAAGAGGATTACCACGATCTTCTCGGCGATACGGACGAAACTCCGGATGCCGAACATGTGCTCCTCGCCCGCGAGCGGTTGCGGCACGTCGATCGCTTGCTCGCTTCGCTTGGCCCGAAGACCGATTACATCTTCCGCCGTCACCGCGTCGAGGGGATCGCCCAGAAGGATATCGCCGCCGAGCTTGGGGTGACTCTGAGCGCGATCGAGAAACATCTGCAAAAAGCCTATCGCGCGGTGGCGACATCGTCCGCCGATCCGGACGCCTCGGCCCAACGCCCCTTGTCGGAGACACGCGATGACCGCCGCTGACGCCGCGCGGCAGGAACAGGCCCTCGACTGGCAAGGCGAT
>BACX01000136.1 GCA_000333335.1 Sphingomonas-like bacterium B12
CCGGAGGCAGCACCCCGTGGTGTTGATCGTGTCGACTTCCTGCTTCACCGCCTGATTCGTCGGGAGCGACTGGGCGCCGCGCTGCATCAGCACGATGCCCATCACGATGTCGTCGTCCTTGCCCTCGCCGGCGATGCCAAGGCGCGGCTCGTTGCCGATCTTGAGGGTGGCGACGTCCTTCACCTGGACGGGGTTGCCGCCGTTGGTGGCGATCAGCACGTTCTCGATCTGGCTCGGTGCCTGGATCAGGCCGACGCCGCGCACGATCGCGGCCTGCGGGCCGAAATTGACAGTCTGCCCGCCGACATTGCCGTCCGACTTGCCGATCGCCTGGATCACCTGCCCGATCGAGACGCCATGCGCGAGCAGCCGGTCGTTATCGATCACCACCTCGTAGGTGCGCAGCTTGCCGCCCCAGCCGGTGACGTCGATCACGCCGGGGATGCGCTTGAAGCGGCGCTGGAGCACCCAGTCCTGCAGCGTCTTCAGGTCCATCACCGAATAGCCGGCGGGCGCCTGGATGCGGTAGCGGTAGATCTCGCCGATCGGGCTGGTGGGGGAAATCTGCGCCTGCGCGCCGCCCGGCAAGTTGCCGAGCTGGGTCAGGCGGCCGAGCACCAGTTGCTCGGCCTGCGCGAAGGTCACGTCGTAGCTGAACTGGATCTTCACGTCGGACAGGCCGAACAGCGAGATCGATCGCACGGTCGTGATGTGCGGCAGGCCCGCGATCTGCACCTCGACCGGGGTGGTGATGTTCCGCTCGACCTCCTCGGCGGAGATTCCGGGGCTTTGCGTCACCACCTCGACCATCGGTGGCACCGGATCGGGATAGGCCTCGATATTGAGGTTGGCGAAGGCGAAGCCGCCCGCCAGGATCATGCCGACCAGCAGCACGATCATCAGGTAGCGCTGGCGCAGCGCGAATTCGATCACGCGGTTCACGCGCCGAGCCCCGCCTCGTTGACGAAGATCGCCCCCGAGGTGACGACGCGCTCGCCGGGGTACAAGCCGCTGCTGATCTTGACCATGCCGTCCGCGCTGTCGGCGACGGTCACGTCACGGACGTGGAGCAGGCCGTCGCTGCTCGCCACCCAGACGCGCGCGCTGTCGCCTTCGTGGATCACGGCTTCGGCGGGAATGAGGATCGCCGATCCGGTGGAGGGGCGCTGGATCGCGAAGCTGGCGAACATGTCCGGCTTCAGGGCCTCGTCCGGGTTGGCGACGGTGGCGCGCACCGGCAGGCGGTGGGTGTTGGGATCGAGCGCCGCGCCGATATTGTCGATCACGGCATGGAAGACGCGGCCGGGATAAGCGGGCGTGGTGACGTCGATGCCGTCCCCCAGATGCACCTTGGCGGCATCGGACTGGTCGACCTGGGCAACCAGCCAGACGTGGGTGAGGTCGGCGATGGTGATGACGGGCTTGTCGCCACCGGCAGAGATATATTGACCCGGCGCGACATCGCGTGAGGCGATCACGCCGGATGCGGGCGCGTGGAAGGTCGTCTGCGAATAGATGCCGGCCACCTCGCCGACCTTTTCCAGACGATCGATCTCTCCGACCGATTTGCCGAGCAGCGTCAGCTTGTCGCGCGCCGCGCCGAGCGCCGCGTCGGCCGTCCGCATCGTGGACTGGGCGCTGACGAGATCGCTTTCCGCCTGACGATAATCCTTCAGCGCGCCGCCGGCGCTCTGGTAGATGGCCGCCTGGCGCTTTTCGTTGTCTGTCGCGATCCTGAGAGCCGCGGCGGCCGTCGCTCTTTGGGCATTGGCCGCGAAGAGGGCGTTGCGGGCGTCCACGAAGTCCGAGGATGCGATCCTGAGGATCGGTTGCCCCCTGGTGACGTGCTGGCCCGCTTGGACATATACATCGCCGACCTGGCCCGAATAGGGCAGCACCACCGGCGTGCTGTGATCCTCATCGACCGAGATGGTGCCCGTTGCGACGATGCTGGCGGGATCCGCGCCCGTGCCGACAGGGATGATGCGAAGCTGGGCAAGCTGCTGCGGGGTCGGCCGGAAGGTGCCCGGCGGCAGCGTCGCCGCCTTGGGTGTGGGCGAACGATCGAGCGCATGGATCGCGACGATCAGCAGAATAACGAGACCCAGAGCGGCCGCCGCCACGGCGAGGAGCCGTAGCTGGTGCGCAGTGGCAAGCGAGGTCGCCGGTGGCAACTCGGGCGGCGAAGACACGTCTGACATGGACCGACCGATTTCCCCAACTTGTCGCGCAGGAAGCGGGGGTCCATTAGGGATGGCAGCTTACACGAGACTTACGGCTGCGAAGCGCGAAGGGCCTGATGCGTCTATTGATTGTGGAGGACGATCTCGATCTGGCAGCGGCCGTGCGGGCGGGGCTGGATCGTCGCGGTCTGGCCTCCGATCATGCAGCCTCGCTCGGCGATGCCGATCAGATGCTGAAATCGATGGATTATTCGGCGGCGGTGCTGGATCTCGGGCTGTCGGACGGGGATGGACTCGATCTGCTTAGCGCCGTGCGTTCGCGGCGTCAGACCCTGCCCATCCTGATCCTCACCGCGCGCGGCGACGTGGAGGACCGGTTGCTGGGGCTGGACGCCGGCGCTGACGACTATCTCGTCAAGCCCTTCAACATGGATGAGCTCGCCGCCCGGTTGCGCGCGCTGCTCCGGCGCGGAAACCTGCAGGAAAACGATCTGGCATTCGCCAATCTGCGGTTCGACAACGTGTCGCGCGAACTCAGCATCGACGGCGTTTCGGTCGGCCTGTCCGCGCGCGAGAGAGAGATCATGGAACTGCTGTTGCGGCGGCCAGGAAGGGTGGTGACGAAGGGCTTCGTCGAGGATCAGCTGTTCGGCCTGGACGACGGGCTCGGCTCCAACGCGGTGGAAGTCTACGTGCATCGCCTGCGCAAGAAGCTGGAGAAAGGCAGTGCCTCCGCCGCGATCGAGACGATTCGCGGCGTGGGTTACATCCTGCGCCCGGCCGGATGAGGCTCCGCCTGCCGCGATCGCTGATCGTCCGTATCCTTCTGGCGGAGATCGTGACGATCCTGCTGGCCGCTATCCTGCTCTGGCAGGTGACGGCGGGGCTGCTCGGGCGCACCGTCGATCGCTTTCAGGAGCGCGGCCTCTTCGCGCAGGCCGCCGCCGTCACCGGTGCGGCCTCGGTCGCGGACGGCCAATGGATCGTCAGCCTGCCGGGCGGCCTGCGGCCCATCTACGATACCGGTTATGACGGTCGCGCCTACGCCCTGCTCGGCGCCGACGGCCGGCTGCTCGCGGCGAGCCGCTACGCGCAGCCTCAGATCGTGACGGGCGCCCCACGGGAGGCGCAGCAGGCGCTGTTCCACCGCGAACAGATCGTCGGGCTCAGCCTGCCGGCCAAGGTCGCGGGGCGCAAGATCTGGACGATCGTGACGATCAACGAGCGGGGGCCGGGTGCCATCCTCGACGATATCGCGCGCGCTTTTCTCCTCGATTATGTCGGTATCCTGATCGGCCTGCTGTTGCTGCTTCCGCTGGTGAACGGCCTCATCGTCCGGCACATGGTCAGCGCGATCACGCGTGTTTCGGCGCGGGCCGGGGTGATCGGCACCCAGGCGCTGGACCGCCGCCTGGACGAAGAGGGCCTGCCGCTCGAAGTGGCGCCGCTGGTCCATGCCACCAACGAGCTGCTCGACCGGCTGGAGGCGAGCTTCCGGCTCCAATCGGAATTCAGCGCCAATCTCGCCCATGAGCTGAGAACGCCGCTGGCGACGCTCAAGGCGCAGCTCGATGCGCTGGATGACGAACCGCTGCGGACCCGCACCGGGCTGCAGATCGATCGCATCGCGCACATCCTTTCGCAGCTGCGCGACCTCGCGGCGCTGGAGGGGCTGCATCCCAATTCGCTCGCTCGGATCGATCTGGCGGCGATCGCGATAGACGTCATCGCGCAGTTGGCGCCCCGCGCGCTGGCGGAACGGCATCATGTCGCGTTCGAGGGCGATCGGGATGTCATGGTCCTTGGCAATGCCACCCTGATCGGACTGGCCCTGACCAACCTGATCGACAATGCGATCAAGCACACGCCGGCTGGCACGCACATCGTGGTGGCCAGCACGGCCGACGGATCGATCGAGGTTCGGGATGACGGGCCGGGTGTATCGGCGGCCCAATCGTCCCAGATCACTCGCAGGTTCTGGCGTGCGGACTGGAGTCGGACGGACAGCGCGGGGCTGGGATTGTCGATCGTCCAGCGCATCATGGACGTTCATGAGGGCCGTTTCGAGCAGGTGGAAAACGCTCGCGGAGCGCAGTTCCGTCTGCATTTCCGGATAGCCGTTTCGCCAGCAGCCTGATCCGGTCAAAAGGCGAAGGAGGTGCCCAGCCGCAAGGTTCGGGGCCGCAGCGGCGTCATCTGATTGCCTTGCGTCACGCCGAACGGATTGCCGAAGGAGAAGACGTTGCCCCTTTCTCCCAGAATGTTGGTTGCATCCAGAGATACGGTCACCCGCCCGATAGGCGCACTGAGGCTGATGGCGGTGTTGGTATAGCCGCCCTGGGGAATATCCAGAGCAGGCCCGACGCCGAGGCGGGAGTGCCCGACATAATGGGCGGACGCCATCAGGTCGAAGGGGTGGCCGATGAGCCGGCCGTGCCAGCTGATCCCCAGCCGCGCCGTGAGATCGGCGATGTTCGGGAGTGTCGCGTCCCTTTCGCCGGCGAACGCCGTCGTGGGGCGGGACAGATTGCTGTCGTTGAGGAACAGGGCGCCGTCGAGGCTGACCTGCGGGACAGGACTCCACCGCGACTGGATTTCCAGGCCGAGAACGCGCCCCGATCCGATATTCGCGGTGTAGGGCAGCCCGGCGGTATCGACCAGATCGGCTTGGACATCTTCCCAATGGGCGTAGGAAACCGAGGCCGTCGCGCTGAACCGCGTATGGATGCCGCCGATCCGCACGCCGATCTCGGACGTCGCCACGCTGTCCGGTTCGAAGCGTTGAACATTGCCCGATTGCACCGCCAGGCCGCCGGGGCGATATCCTTCCTGATAGCGGGCGAATACCGACAGACCCGATGCCGGCTTCCACAACAGGCCGATCGACGGAAGAATGGAGACATCGTGGCGACGCCGATCGTCATCCCCGATCGGTGAGTCCAGAACGTCGCTCGTCTGGCGCGCGAGGCCAAGGCGTCCGCCACCGGTCACGAACCATCGCGACTTCACGCGGAGCGTCGCTTCGCCGAACAGCGAAACCTCCTCGACCGTGTTCGACGTGCCGGTCAGTCCGGTGACTTCTCCCACCGGCCCCAGGGTGCGGCGCAGCTTGTCGGAACTGCGCAGCAGCTCCGTCCCGATGACCCAGCCGCTCCCGTCGTCCGCGTGATGCGCCAGCCTGGTTTCGTTGGTGAACACGGTAATGTCGTGTTCTTCGTGATAGCGCATGGGCGCCAAAGGGGAGGAACTCGCATCGTAGGTCGATCCGACGTCGTGGAAGACGGCGGAGGTCGCCGATGTCAGGCTGGTGTTTCCCATGGCGTGGCGGACGACGAGACTGCCGAGCGTGTAGTCGTTGTCGAAGGGTTGTGCGATCACGCTGCTTCGTTCGTAAGCGGGCAGGCCGCGCAGGCTGTATTGCCCGTCCCGGCTGTCGATATTCTGGAGGACGCCGCCGAGATCGATCGTCCAGTCGGTAGCGGGCTGGTAGCGCAGCGTTGCGCGGCCGCCGCGCGTCAGCGTGCGGTTGATGTCGTGCAGATCCCGGCTCGGATCGTCGATATATCCGCCGTCGATCGCTCCGTAGGCGACGAGCCGGAGCGCCACGCGATCGGATATGAGCGGCGCATTGGCGATCAGCGCGCCGTCCACGCCCGGCGCACCATGCGCCGTCGCCGACAAGCCGGTCGATAGCGAACCCGACCAGTGTTCGAGATCGGGGGCATTGGGCTCGATCCTGATCACCCCGCCCAGAGAGCCGGCACCGTAGAGCGTTCCCTGCGGACCCTCCAGAACCTCGATGGTCTTGATGTCGTACAAAGCGAGGTCCGGATCGGGCGCGCTGTAGGTCAGCCTCACATCGCCGAGATACTGGCCGACCGTGGCTTGTGTCGGGCCGTTGAAGCTCGAATCCGCGATGCCCCGTATGAACAGCTTGTTGCGGCCCGGCCCGAGATGGGTCGATGTCAGCACCGGCACCTGTTGGATCAGCGCCTCCGATCCGTGGATCCTGCTGCCGGGCCTCAGGGTGCCAACGTCCACCTCCGTGACGCTGCCCGGATAATCGGCGAGCGATGCGGAGCGCTTGCTCGCCGTCACGACGATGTCGGTGCCGGCCATCGGTGCCGATGCCGGCGAGGGCGGGGGGCGTGTCGATCGCGCCGGTGTGGAGGCTGGCCGACGCAGGATACGAAACCCGCGCGGATCGATCTGGACGAACGTCGCTGTCGTACCCCTGGTCATGCGCGTCAATGCATCGCGGGGGGACATCCGGCCCCTGACGCCGTGCGTCTGGATGGCGCCCAGGGTCGGATCGGACAGGCCGATGGTGACGCTGGCGGTGTCGCCCAGAGTGACGATCGCCGTGCGCAGGGGTTGCGGTGGTATGTCCACGTAAGGCTGCACCTCCGCCAATCCCGCGCTGGGAATGACGAGAGCGAAGGTGATCAGATGGCGCGGGGGCCTCACGGCCTGTTCGGCGTCATCTGCCAGCCATTGTCCCTGTGCTCGAAGCGGACGTCCATCACCGCCGCGATCCGGCGCAACATGCCCTCTCGGTCGCCGTCGATCATCAGCACGCCGCTGAAACGCTTGTCCTGCAGGCTCGGATCGACCGCTATCGTGCTCCCGATCGACCGGGACAGATCGCCTGCGACCATCGTCAGCGTCGCATCGCGATACGACAGGCGACCGCGCTTCCAGCCGCCGACGGCAGCGGGATCGATTGGGCCGATCGTGGCCCCGCCTTTCGCGAAGGCGATCTGCTGCCCGCCGTCGAGGCGTAATGCCGCCCCCTTCGGATCGTACATCACAGCCCCCTCCCGCACGGCGAGAAGCGCGCCGCCGGGATCACGTACCAGATCGAAGCTCGTGC
>BACX01000135.1 GCA_000333335.1 Sphingomonas-like bacterium B12
GCACCGGCAAAGGGCGCCCAGACAGCCGAGCGGTATCAGGCGCCTCATGCCGGATCTCCTTCCGGCCGATGGCTCGGATCGTGCCCGACGAAGCGGCCGTGGGCGCCGCGATCGTGCAGGCCGACATGCTTCGAGAAGCGCTCGATCAGCGCCGGCAGCACCAGCAGGATCAGTAGCGGCGCTACCGTCATGCCCCCGACCACCACCAGCGCCAGCGGCTTCTGCACCTGACTTCCGATGCCGTTGGAGAGCGCGGCGGGCAGCAGGCCGATGGCGGCGGCAAGGCAGGTCATCGCCACGGGGCGCAGGCACTTTTCGACAGTGGCCGCGATCGCCTCCTTGCGGGACAGGCCGTCGTCGATGCTCTGGTTGAAGGTCGTCACCATCAGGATGCCGTCCATCACCGAGATGCCGAACAAGGCGACGAAGCCGATCGCGGCGGAGATCGAGAAGGGCGTGCCCGTGATCGCCAGCATCAGCACGCCGCCGACGATCGCCATCGGGATGACGCTGAAGGCGAGCAGCGAGTCGGTGAGCGAGGTGAAGTTGGCGTAGAGCAGGATCAGGATCAGGCCGAGGCTGATCGGCACCACGATCTCCAGCCGTTGCACCGCGCTCGTCAGGTTGGCGAGTTCGCCCGCCCATTCGAGGTGATAGCCGGGCGGCAGCTGCACGTTGTGCGCGATACGCGCCTGCGCCTCGCTGATCGTGCCGCCCAGATCGCGATCGCGCACGCTGAACTTGATCGGGACGTAGCGTTCCTGATGCTCGCGATAGATGAAGGACGCACCCGACGTGAGGCGGACGTCGGCGAGCTCGGACAAGGGCACCTGGATCTGGCCCTGGCCGTCTGCCGAGGGGGCCGCCACCGTGATGTGGCGGATCGCCTCCAGGCTGTCGCGTTCGGCCGAAGCGAGCCGTACCACGATCGGGAAATGGCGGTCGGTGCTCGGCTCGTAGAGGTCGCCGGGACTCTGGCCGCCGATCGCCGCCGCGATCGTGGTGTTGATGTCGTCCGGCGTCAGGCCGTAGCGGGCGGCCGCCTGCCGGTTGATGTCGATCCGGACGGTCGGCTGGCCGAGCGAGTTGGACGCACCGAGATCGGCGATCCCGCGCACCTTGCCCATCTCGCCCATGATCTGTCCGGCGAGCTTGTCGAGCGTGGCGAGATCCGGGCCGAAGATCTTGATCGAGTTGGCGCCCTTCACGCCGGACGCCGCCTCGTCGACATTGTCCTCGATATACTGCGAGAATTCGAAGTCGACGCCGGGATAGCGGGCCTGCAGGCGCTGCTGGATCTCGGCGGTGAGCTTTTCCTTGTCCATCCCCCTCGGCCATTCGTCGAAGGGCTTCAGCGGGGTGTAGAATTCGGCGTTGAAGAAGCCGGTGGCGTCGGTGCCGTCGTCGGGCCGGCCGTGGGTGGAGATGACGCGCTCGACCTCGGGATAGTCGGCGATGATGTCGCGGATGCCGTTCACCACGGGTTGCCCGGCCTCGAGCGAGATGGAGGCGGGCAGCGTCGCGCGGATGTAGAGGTTGCCCTCTTCCAGATGCGGCAGGAACTCGACGCCGAGCGAACGCATCGCGATCAGCGCGACGAGGATCAGCAGCATCGCGCCGCAGAAGGTGACCAGCCGGTTGGCCAGCGCGAAGGCGGCCGCCGGGCGATAGAGGCGGCGCATGACGCGGACGATCTTCGTTTCGACCTCGCTCAGCCTGTCCGGCAGCAGCAGCGCGGAGAGAACGGGCGACACGGTGAAGGTCGCGATCAGGCCGCCGGCGATCGCATAGGCATAGGTTTCCGCCATCGGGCCGAAGATGTGGCCCTCCACGCCGGTCAGCGTGAACAGCGGAATGAAGCTGGCGATGATGATCGCGGCGGCGAAGAAGATGCCGCGGCTCACCTCGTGGCTGGCGTGCAGGATCGAGGAAAAGCGGCTGGCGTGCGTCGCATGGCCGCGCCCCGGCTGGATATGCTCCGATCGCTCGACCATGTGGCGATAGATGTTCTCGACCAGGATCACGCTGGCATCGACAACCAGCC
>BACX01000134.1 GCA_000333335.1 Sphingomonas-like bacterium B12
ACGGGTCGCAGCGCATCCCCTTCGTCGTCAGCGCGACACGCCGGAGAATCTCTGGCACAAATGTTCGCAATGCGGCGCGATGACCTTCCTCAAGGAATATGAGGAAAACCAGAACGTCTGCCCGAAGTGCGACCATCACGGCCGCATCGGCGCGGCCAAGCGCTTCGACACGATCTTCGACAGCGGCGTCCATACCCCGCTGCCCGCACCGACGGTGCGCGAGGATCCGCTGAAGTTCCGCGACACAAAAACCTATGCCGCGCGCCTGAAGGCGGCGCGCACGACCAGCGGTGAGCAGGACGCCTTCCTCAACGCCAAGGGCGAGATCGAAGGCCGCAAGGCGGTGGTCGGCGTGCAGGATTTCGCCTTCATGGGCGGATCGATGGGCCTGGCGGTGGGCGCGGCCTTCGTGGCCGGCGTCGAGGCGGCGATCGCCGAGCGTATCGGCATCGGTCCTCAGCCCGGAGAGAGCGTCGTTGACGTCGCCGAACGCCTGCAGGACAGCCGAGCGATACTGGGCCTTCGCACCGTCGAGCGCAGCTTCCGCCGCGTGCTGCTGATGGAGCAGCTGCCCGCCGTGGAAGATCGGCTGGGTCACGCCGCCGATCAGCGACCAGAACGGGTTGCCGCTGGCGAACATGTCGGCGAACGCCGTCGCCTCGCCACCCCAGGTCGCGCTCAGCGTGATATTCGGCAGGCGCGCGGCGATGGCGGTGCCGACGTCGGCACCAGCGCCCCGCATCTGCGCATCGGCCGCGCGGACGTCCGGCCGGTTCGCGACGATGGCGGCGGGCAGGCTGAGCGGCAGCGTCGGCGGGAGGTCCAGCTCGTCGAGAGCGGGCAGGGGCGGCAGTGCCGAGCCTGGCGCGATGCCGATCAGGATCGCGAGCTGGCCGTTCTGGTGATCGAGCTGCTTCTGGGAGGGGGGGCAGGGCCC
>BACX01000133.1 GCA_000333335.1 Sphingomonas-like bacterium B12
CCCGAGAGCGAGAAAGAGAAAGCCGCGTGATGCGTAACGACTGGACCCGCGAGGAGATCGCCGATCTCTTCGACCTGCCCTTCCTCGATCTGGTGAGCCGCGCGCACGACGTGCATGTGCGGCACCATCCCGAGAACGAGGTGCAGCTTTCGACGCTGCTGTCGATCAAGACCGGCGGCTGCGTCGAGGATTGCGGCTATTGCAACCAGTCCGCCCATGCGGAGACGGGGCTCAAGGCCACCAAGCTGATGGAGGTCCAGCAGGTGCTGCAGGCGGCGGCGCAGGCCAAGGACCATGGTTCTACCCGCTTCTGCATGGGCGCCGCCTGGCGCAACCCCAAGGACAAGGACATCCCCGCGCTCGCCGCGATGATCCGGGGCGTGCGCGAGATGGGGATGGAGACCTGCATGACGCTCGGTATGCTGACGCCCGATCAGGCGCACAAGCTGGGCGAGGCGGGGCTCGATTACTATAACCACAATATCGATACCTCGCCGGAGAATTACGCCAACGTGATCTCGACGCGGACCTTCGAGGATCGACTCGACACGCTGGAGAATGTGCGTGGCGCTGGGATCAACGTCTGCTCGGGCGGGATCATGGGCATGGGCGAGACGCGCGGCGATCGCGTCGGCTTCATCCATGCGCTGGCGACGCTGCCGGTGCATCCGGGATCGGTGCCGATCAACGCACTGGTGCCGGTGGCGGGCACGGTGCTGGGTGACATATTGAAGGACGTGCCCTCGGCCAAGATCGACGACATCGAGTTCGTCCGCACGGTGGCGGTGGCGCGGATCACGATGCCGGAGAGCATGGTGCGGCTGTCGGCGGGCCGCGAGAGCATGCCGGACAGCACGCAGGCGCTCTGCTTCATGGCGGGGGCCAACTCGATCTTCACCGGCGAACAACTGCTGACCACCGGCAACGCCGGCGACGACCGCGACGCCGCCCTCTTCGCCAAAGCTCGCATCGTGCCGATGCGGGTCG
>BACX01000132.1 GCA_000333335.1 Sphingomonas-like bacterium B12
TCGATATGAGGCGGCATCTGGCGTGCCGTGAAGATCCAGCATACGCAGCCGGGCAAGGGCGGCGCGTACATGCAGGTCGAGATGAAGAACCTGCGCGACGGCCGCAAGAACAACGTCCGCTTCCGCTCGGCCGAGACGGTGGAGCGCGTGCGCCTCGACACCAAGGATTTCCAGTTCCTGTTCGCGGACGGCGACATGCTGACCTTCATGGACAAGGAAACCTACGACCAGACCAACCTGCCGCGCGATCTGCTCGGCGACGCGGCCGCCTTCCTGCAGGACGGCATGGACGTGGTGATGGAGCTGTACGACGAGGAGCCGATCAGCGTGCAGCTGCCCGACACCGTCGAGGCGACGATCGTCGAGGCCGATGCGGTGGTGAAGGGGCAGACCGCCTCGTCGTCCTACAAGCCGGCGCTGCTCGACAACGGCGTGCGCGTGATGGTGCCGCCGCATATCGGTTCGGGGACGAAGATCGTCGTCGACGTCTACGAACAGACCTACGTCCGCCGCGCGGATTGATCCATTCTAGCCCCTCCCTTTCAAGGGAGGGGTTGGGGTGGGTCCGAACGCCTGCCCCGATAGCCGTCGCGCTTGGGGAGGCCGACGTCACCCACCCCCGGCCCCTCCCTTGAAAGGGAGGGGGGAGATTTGAAATGGTTGCCCATTCCGGCCTGATCACCGTCATGCAGAAGGCCGCGCGCAAGGCGGCGCCCAAGCTGCGCCGCGATTTCGGCGAGGTCGATGCGCTGCAGGTATCCCGCAAGGGGCCGGCGGATTTCGTCTCCGCCGCCGACAAGGCCGCCGAGCGCACGATCCTCGATGAGTTGCGTCACGCGCGCCCGGACTGGGGCATCCTCGCGGAAGAGGGCGGCTCGGTGGAGGGCGATCCCTCCAAGCCGCGCTGGATCGTCGATCCGATCGACGGCACCTCCAACTTCCTCCACTCGATCCCGCATTTCGCCATCTCGATCGCGGTCGAGGAACCACGTCCGTCCGGCAAAAGCGAGCTGGTCGCGGGCCTGGTCTACCAGCCGCTGACCGACGAGAGCTTCTGGGCCGAGAAGGGCCGGGGCGCGTGGCTGCATGATCGCCGCCTGCGCGTGTCGTCGCGCCGCGACGTGTCCGAGGCGCTGCTCGCCACCGGCGCGCCCTTCAAGGGCCATGGCGATTTCACCGAGTGGCAGAAGATATTCCACGCCGTAGGACCTGAAATCGCCGGCATCCGCCGCTTTGGATCGGCCGCGCTGGATCTGGCCTGGGTAGCGGCGGGCCGGTTCGACGGCTTCTGGGAAACCGATCTCAGCCCGTGGGACGTGGCGGCGGGCGAGCTGCTCGTGCGCGAGGCCGGCGGCTTCGTCACCGATTTCCGCGGCGGCGACCAGACCCGCGAGCGTGGCCAGTGGCTGGCGGCCAACGACAGCCTGCACCCGCGCCTGCTCAAGATGGTGGCCGGCGCGCTGCGCTGATCTCTCTTTCGTCATTGCGAGCGTAGCGAAGAAATCCAGTCCGACATCTGGATCGCCACTGCGCTTCGCACCTCGCGATGACGAGTGAATTTAGCGGAGCGCCTTGCCCATCGCGGCGACGTCGGCCGATCCGCTGCCCGACGACAGCAACTCCGGATGCGCCGCGATCGGCGCTTTCCGTTCGGCGATCAGGGTTGATCCGACACCAGTCGCGAACGTCCGAATGGTCTTGGCGAAGCCCGGCAGGCCGACCGCTCCTCGCAGCAGCGCGCTGTGCGGATAGGCGAGGCGGCCTTTCTCCGCGACCGAAACCACGCCGACGACACCCAACCGATCCAGCACGCCGCGCGCTTCGGCCGGCGAGTGCACGCTGAGCTGATAGCCGCGCCCCATGAAGTCGCTGCTCGACAGCCACTGCGAGGCGCGCGCCGCCCAGATCGTGCGGCGTCCGTCGTCGGCATAGGCCGCACCCGCGATCACCGCGCCTTCGCCGCCGGCCCGGCCGTCGATCAGCCAGATGCCGGGCTCATGGCTCATCGCGCGCGCGATCGCGGGTGCGCCGATGTCGGGCTTGGCCGGCTGGCGGGCGAGCGCCTCGATGAACGGCGCCAGCGCCGCGACGATGACGATCGTCGGGATGACCGGGCCGATCGGATTGCGCTCCGCCGCCGCGAGCGGTCCGATCGCGATCAGCACCACCAGCCACGGGATCGCAGGCAGGACGTAGCGATCCTCCAGCGCCACCGGAATCGCGGCCTGGAACAGCAATGTCGCGAGGAAGGCGGCGATCGAGAGGCGGATGATCGGCCGGAAGAGCGGCTCCTGCCAGCCCGCTACCGCACCGAACAGAGCGGCGAGCAGGCCGACATAGCCCAACGTTTCACGCAGCGCGGCGGCGTCCGTCTTGAGCGACAGCCACGCATAGGCCGGCCCCGGCGCATAGTTGAAGCCGCCGGCCGAGATCTTGAACGACACATAATACCAGGGCGCCGCGACGATCAGCGTCGCTGCCGCCGCGACCCACAGCCGCCAGTCGGCCAGTTGCCGCCACCGCCCCGCCATCAGAATGTCGAACGCCGGGATCAGCACGGCGAGCGCCCCGTTACCCTTGGTCAGCGTCGCGAAGGCGGCCAGCGCACCGAACAGCAGATAGCGCCACAGGCCCGGTCTCTCGGTCGCCCTGAACCACGCGATTGCCGCAAGGCCCGCGACCAGCGCCACCGGCTGGTCGATCCGGAAATAGCGCGCCTCGTTGGCGACCAGAGGGAGCAGCAGATAGGCGAACGCAGCGACGATCCCCCAGCGCCGCGCGCCGACCCGATCCAGCGCCCAGACGATCGCGAGCGCGGGCAGGCCGGCGATGAAGGCGGACAGGACCGCCGCGCTGAAGGGGGAGGGGCGGAGCACCGCGAACAAGGGCGCCAGCAGCGCATACCAGCCCGGCGGCCAGTGTCCGATCGAGAGCTTCGGGAAGTGCGCGTAGAAATCCTTCGCGAACGGCATCGGCGAGGGGCACCCGGCGCGCAGCCAGTCAGCGATGAACAGCGTGTTGACGTAGTGCGCCGATTCGTCCGGATCGAGGAAGCTGCGCGAGAGTCCGCCGGTCGCCGCTGACAGCGCTAACGCCGCCAGCCCCAGGGGGAGCGCCCACCACAGGGCTGGAGGAAGCGTGCGCAGCCGGTTCATGCGATCGTCCCTAAGGTCGGTGGGTTAAGAAACCCGCGATATTCCGCCTTTTTGCGATTCATTCTCAGTGGTCCGACACCTTGCTTCGCAGGTGCAGCGGGCCTAGACAGCCCCCGTTAATGGGGCTTGGAAACGAGCCCGTTCCTGCGTTCCGGAGAAAGCCATGGCGTCCGTCGCCGCCCAATATCTCCCGATCCTGCTGTTCCTGGGGGTGGCGCTCCTCCTCTCGACCGCCTTCGTGGTGCTCCCGATGGTCGTTTCGCGTCTCACCGGCAGCTACAAGCCGACCACCGACAAGCTCTCCGAATATGAGTGCGGTTTCCCGGCGTTCGAGGATAGCCGCGCCCAGTTCGACGTGCGCTTCTACCTCGTCGCGATCCTGTTCATTGTCTTCGATCTGGAAGCCGCCTTCCTCTATCCGTGGGCGGTCTCGCTCAAGGAGATCGGCTGGACCGGCTGGTTTGCCATGATGGGCTTCCTCGCCGAACTCATCCTCGGCTTCATCTATGCGTGGAAGAAGGGAGCTCTCGAGTGGGAGTAGAAGTCGCCCGCGATCCGAACGCCCCCTTCGCGCCGGAGAACATCCAGCCGGACCGCGCGTTCTTCGACGATCTTTCCGCCGAGGTGCAGGACAAGGGCTTCCTCGTCACCTCGACCGAGGAGCTGTTCCAGTGGGCGCGCACCGGCTCGCTCTGGTGGATGACCTTCGGTCTGGCGTGCTGCGCGGTGGAGATGATCCACGTCAACATGCCGCGCTACGATCTGGAGCGCTTCGGCGCCGCCCCGCGCGCGTCGCCGCGCCAGTCGGACGTGATGATCGTCGCCGGTACGCTGTGCAACAAGATGGCGCCCGCGCTCCGCAAGGTCTACGACCAGATGTCGGAGCCGAAATACGTCATCTCGATGGGCAGCTGCGCCAATGGCGGCGGCTATTACCACTACAGCTATAGCGTCGTGCGCGGCTGCGACCGGATCGTGCCGGTGGACATCTATGTCCCCGGCTGCCCGCCGACCGCAGAGGCGCTGCTCTATGGCATCATGCAGCTGCAGCGGAAGATCCGCCGCGTCGGCACGGTCGAGCGCTGAGGGATCGCCATGAACTATCCCAAATTCTCGACCAATGACGGCGTGATCGAGGCGGCGAAGGCCGCGCTCGGCGATGCGCTGGTCGATGCGTTCGAGCAGGCCGGCGAGATCCAGCTGCATGTGAAGCGCGAGGCGACCGCCACCGCGCTCGGCATCCTGAAGGACACCAAGGGGCTGGAATATCAGCAGCTCATGGAGATCGCAGGCGTCGACTATCCCGATCGCGGGCAGGATCGCTTCGAGGTGGTCTATTGCCTGCTGTCGCTGACGAAGAACCACCGTCTCCACGTCCACGTCCAGACGGACGAGGCGAAGCCGGTGCCGTCGGCGACGGGCCTGTGGCGCAACGCCGGCTGGCTGGAGCGCGAGGTCTACGACATGATCGGCGTGCTGTTCGACGGCAATCCCGATTTGCGCCGCATCCTCACCGATTACGGCTTCCGCGGCCATCCGCTGCGCAAGGACTTCCCGATGACGGGCTATGTCGAGCTGCGTTACTCGGAAGAGGCGAAGCGCGTGGTCTACGAGCCGGTGCAGCTCGCCCAGGATTTCCGCAGCTTCGACTTCCTCTCCCCATGGGAAGGCGCGCAATATATGCTGCCGGGTGACGAGAAGGCGCCGCAGGCGCCGGGTGCTCCGTCCCCCGCACCGGCCACGGAGAAGAAGTGATGGCCGACCTCCACGAGATGCAGGACGCGCGCGTCGCCGCCGACATGCTCTACACCGGCGAGGACAAGCCCTCGGTCGGCGATGTCGAGATCAAGAACTACACGATCAACTTCGGCCCGCAGCATCCGGCCGCGCACGGCGTGCTGCGCCTGGTGATGGAGCTGGACGGCGAGATCGTCGAGCGCGTCGATCCGCATGTCGGCCTGCTCCATCGCGGCACCGAAAAGCTGATGGAGGCGCGGACCTACCTCCAGAACGTGCCCTATCTCGATCGGCTGGATTATTGCTCGCCGCTCAACATGGAGCACAGCTACGTTCTGGCGGTCGAGAAGCTGCTGGGGATCGAGGTGCCGCTGCGCGCCCAGTATCTCCGCGTGCTGTTCGCCGAGCTTTCCCGCATCTCCAACCACATGATGAACTTGGGTTCGCACATCATGGACGTCGGCGCGATGACGCCGAACCTGTGGATGTTCGAGGTGCGCGAGGACACGTACGGCTTCTTCGAGCGCGCGTCCGGCGCGCGGATGCACATGGCGTGGTTCCGCCCCGGCGGCGTCCACCAGGACGTGCCGCTGAAGCTGCTGACCGACATCGGCGACTGGCTGGACACCCGCCTGCAGCTGTTCGAGGACGCGATCACGCTGGTCGGCGACAACCGCATCTTCAAGCAGCGCAACGTCGATATCGGCGTGGTGAGCCGCGACGACGCGATCAACTGGGGCTTCTCCGGCCCGATGATCCGCGCGGCGGGCGTGCCGTGGGATATCCGCAAGTCGCAGCCCTACGAGGTCTATGACCGCATGGAGTTCGACGTGCCGGTGGGCACTTCGGGCGACTGCTACGATCGCTTCATGGTGCGCGTGGAGGAGGTCCGCCAGTCCGCGCGGATCATCAAGCAGTGCATCGCCCAGATGCCGGACGGCCCGATCGCCTCGACCGACCGCAAGGTGGCGCCGCCCAAGCGCGGCGAGATGAAGCGCTCGATGGAGGCGCTGATCCACCACTTCAAGCTCTATACCGAGGGTTTCCACGTTCCGGCGGGCGAAGTGTACGTCGCGACCGAGAGCCCCAAGGGCGAGTTCGGCGTCTATCTCGTCTCGGACGGCACCAACAAGCCGTACCGGTGCAAGCTGCGCCCGACGGCGTTCAGCCACCTGCAGGCGATGGACTTCATGATGAAGGGCCACATGCTGGCCGACACCACCGCCATCCTCTCCGCGATCGACGTCGTGTTCGGGGAGTGCGATCGGTGATGACGCCCATCACCGTCGAGGATTGCCTGCCGGGCTATCGAGAGCATGTCGCTGCGCAGGCGCGTGCCGAGAAGCAGTCGCGCTGGGTTTGGCTTGCGATCCTGCCGTCGTTCGTGGGCATTTTCATGCCGCTGTTGGGGAAGCTGCATCCCGGCGTTCCCTCCCGCACGACACTGACGATCGGTCTGGCGGTGGTGCTCGCCGCGCTGATGGCCGCCATCGTCTGGGCCGTGAAAACCGCTCTTCGCGAGCATCGCCGCAACATCGAAAGCTTGCCGCACTGATGGCTGACGCAGTTCACATCCCCGACGAGGCCGAGACCCGCGCGCGCTGGGGCGATTTCGCCTGGACGCCGGAGAACGAGGCCAAGGCCCGGACGATCCTCGCCCGCTTCCCCAAGGGGCGCGAGCAGTCGGCGTCGCTGGCCTTCCTCGATCTCGCCCAGCGGCAGGTCGGCGCCGACACGCAGACGCAGGGCTGGCTGCCCGTTCCCGTGATCGAATATGTCGCGAAGCAGATCGGCGTGCCGTACATGCGCGTCTACGAGGTCGCGACCTTCTACACGATGTTCAACCTGGCGCCGGTCGGCCGCTATCACGTGCAGGTCTGCGGTACGACGCCCTGCATGCTGCGCGGATCGGACGACGTGCTGGCGGCGTGCAAGAACAAGGGCCTCGTCAAGGGCAAGACCACGCCCGACGGCCTGTTCACGCTGACCGAGGTCGAGTGCCTGGGCGCCTGCGCCAACGCGCCGATGGTCCAGATCAACGACGACAATTTCGAAGACCTGACCTACGACAGCACGATCGCCATCCTGGAGGCGCTGGCCGAGGGTAAGAGCCCGAAACCCGGCCCGCAGATCGATCGCCAGGTCAGCGCGCCCGAGGGCGGGCCGACCAGCCTCGTCGCGATGGTCTCCGAAAACCACGATTACCGGGGTGAGTGGTAATGCTCGCTGACAAGGACCGCATCTTCACCAACGTCTACGGCTTCCAGCCGTGGAACCTGGAGGCCGCCCGCAAGCGCGGCGACTGGGACAATACCAAGAAACTGCTCGAGATCGCGCCGGATGACATCATCCAGACGATGAAGGACTCCGGCCTGCGCGGCCGTGGCGGCGCCGGCTTCCCGACCGGCATGAAGTGGAGCTTCATGCCCAAGGAGCCGAAGCCCGGCAAACCCAACTTCCTCGTCATCAACGCCGACGAGTCCGAGCCGGGTTCGTGCAAGGACCGCGAGATCATCCGCCACGATCCGCACAAGCTGATCGAGGGCGCGCTGGTCGCCGGCTTCGCGATGCGCGCGCGCGCCGCCTACATCTACATTCGCGGCGAATATATCCGCGAGGCCGAGACGATGTACGCGGCGCTGGCCGAGGCCTACGACGCGGGCCTGATCGGCAAGAACGCCTGCGGTTCGGGCTATGATTTCGACGTGTTCCTGTGTCGCGGCGCCGGCGCCTACATCTGCGGCGAAGAGACCGCGATGCTGGAGAGCCTGGAGGGCAAGAAGGGCCAGCCGCGCCTGAAGCCGCCGTTCCCGGCGGGTGCCGGCCTTTACGGCTGCCCGACCACGGTCAACAATGTCGAGAGCATCGCGGTGGCGCCGACCATCCTGCGGCGTGGTGCTGCGTGGTTCTCCAGCTTCGGCGCCGAGAACAATCGCGGCACCAAGCTCTTCCAGATCAGCGGCCACGTGAACAAGCCGTGCGTGGTGGAAGAGGCGATGTCGATCCCGTTCCGCCAGCTCATCGAGGAGCATTGCGGCGGTATCCGCGGCGGCTGGGACAATCTGCTCGCGGTGATCCCCGGCGGCTCCTCGGTGCCGCTGGTGCCGGCGGCGCAGATCATGGACGCGCCGATGGACTTCGACGGCCTGCGCGCTTTGGGCTCCGGCCTCGGCACGGCGGCGGTGATCGTGATGGACAAGTCCACCGACATCGTCCGCGCGATCAGCCGCCTCAGCTACTTCTACAAGCATGAGAGCTGCGGCCAGTGCACGCCGTGCCGCGAGGGCACCGGCTGGATGTGGCGCGTGATGGAGCGCCTGCGCGAAGGCAATGCGGAGGTCGAGGAAATCGACATGCTGCAGGAAGTCACCAAGCAGGTCGAAGGCCACACCATCTGCGCGCTGGGCGACGCGGCGGCCTGGCCGATCCAGGGCCTGATCCGCCACTTCCGCCCCGAACTGGAACGCCGCATCGCGGCGAAGAACGGCGGCGCGGCCTCGCTCGCGGTGGCGGCGGAATGAAGTTCGTCTTCCCCATCCTCGCCGGTCTGGCGGCTGTCGCGCTGATCGCGGCGGCGCTGCCGTCCAAGCAAGCTCCTTCTTCCAAGCAACCGGCGTCCGCGCCGGCGGGACATTAAGCTATGCCGAAACTCAAGGTTGACGGGATCGAGGTCGAAGTCCCCGCCGGCGCCACCGTGCTGCAGGCGTGCGAGGCGGCCGGCAAGGAGATCCCGCGTTTCTGCTATCACGAGCGCCTCTCGATCGCCGGCAATTGCCGCATGTGCCTCGTCGAGGTGAAGCCGGGGCCGCCCAAGCCGCAGGCTTCGTGCGCGCTCCCGGCGGCCGACAATCAGGAAGTCCGCACCGATAGCGCGATGGTCAAAAAGGCGCGCGAGGGGGTGATGGAGTTCCTGCTCATCAACCACCCGCTCGATTGCCCGATCTGCGATCAAGGCGGCGAATGCGACCTGCAGGATCAGTCGATGGCCTATGGCAAGGGCCATAGCCGCTTCGACGAGAACAAGCGGGCCGTCACCGAGAAATATATGGGTCCGATCGTGAAGACCCAGATGACGCGCTGCATCCAGTGCACGCGCTGCGTCCGCTTCGCCGAGGAAGTGGCGGGCGTGGAAGAGATCGGCGCGATCTATCGCGGCGAGAACATGCAGATCACCTCCTATCTGGAGCACGCCGTCACCAGCGAGCTTTCGGGCAACGTGGTCGATCTCTGCCCGGTCGGCGCGCTCACCTCCAAGCCCTACGCCTTCGAGGCGCGGCCGTGGGAGCTGCACAAGACGCCCGGCATCGACGTGATGGATGCGGTCGGCACCAACGTGCGGCTCGACAGCCGTGGCCGGCAGGTGCTGCGCTCGCTTCCGCGGCTCAACGAGGACGTCAACGAGGAGTGGGCGTCGGACAAGACCCGCCACGCGGTCGATGGCCTCGTGCGCAACCGCATCGACAAGCCCTATGTCCGCATCGACGGCAAGCTGAAGGCGGCGACCTGGGAAGAGGCGTTCAAGGCGATCGCCAAGGCGGCCGAGGGGCTGACCGGCAATGACGTCGCGGGCCTTGCCGGCGATCTCGCCGAGGTCGAGAGCGTCTATGCGCTGAAGCAGCTTCTCGCGGCCTACGGTTCGACGCTGCATGAGGCGCGCGTCGATGGCGCGCTCTACGATGTCGCCAATCCGGCCTCGTACCGCTTCAACCCGACCATCGCCGGTGTCGAGAATGCCAAGGCGATCCTGCTGTCGGCGCCAT
>BACX01000131.1 GCA_000333335.1 Sphingomonas-like bacterium B12
CGTCACGTACACGAAGTGGCGGCCGACGAGATGATCCTCGATGTCGGCCCGGCCGCCGTCGAGGCGCTGGGCGATGCGCTCAAGACCTGCCGGACGCTGGTGTGGAACGGCCCGCTCGGCGCCTTCGAGACGCCGCCATTCGACACCGCCACGGTCAGTCTCGCCAAGACGGCGGCGGCGCTGACTCAGGATGGCAGCCTCGTCTCGGTGGCGGGCGGTGGCGACACCGTCGCGGCGCTCAACCAGGCGGGCGTGGGCGACGACTTCACCTTCGTCTCGACCGCCGGCGGCGCCTTCCTCGAATGGATGGAAGGCAAGGAGCTTCCGGGCGTCGCGGCGCTGTCTCGCTAAGGGAAGCGCTGACGGCGTTGTCAGCCTTGCCGTGACCGGGCAAGCCTATATCGCAGCGCACAAATCCCGAGACAGCGAGGCGAATATGACCGATCCGATCATGATGGCGCAGATGACGAGCGGCGCCGGGTTCATCGCGGCCCTGGATCAGAGCGGTGGGTCGACGCCGGGCGCGCTCAAGGCCTATGGCGTGCCGGAAGACCAGTTCGCCGGCGACGACGCCAAGATGTTCGAGCTCATCCACGAGATGCGCGTGCGGATCATCACCGCGCCGAGCTTCAACGGCAGGAAGGTGCTGGGCGCCATCCTGTTCGAGAAGACGATGGACGGGCAGGCGGACGGCCTGCCGGTGCCGACCGCTTTGTGGAAGCGCGGCGTCGTCCCCTTCCTCAAGATGGACAAGGGTCTGGAGGGCGAGGCGAACGGCGTCCAGCTGATGAAGCCGATGCCCGGTCTCGACGATCTGCTCGCCCGCGCGGTGAAGCTCGGCGTGTTCGGCACCAAGATGCGCTCCGTGATCAAATCCGCCAACCGCGAGGGCATCGCGGCGGTGGTGAAGCAGCAGTTCGAGGTGGCCGAGCAGATCATCGGCCACGGCCTGATCCCGATCATCGAGCCGGAAGTCTCGATCAAGGCGCCCGATCGCGAGGCGATCGAGGACATCCTGCTCGATGAACTGACCAAGGCGCTCGATGCGCTGACCGGCGACAAGCAGGTCATGCTGAAGCTGTCGATCCCGGCCAAGGCCGATCTCTACGCGCCGCTGGTCGGCCATCACCGCGTCGTCCGCGTCGTCGCGCTGTCGGGCGGCTTTTCGTGCGACGAGGCGTGCGAGCGGCTCAGCCACAATCACGGCATGATCGCCAGCTTCTCCCGCGCGCTGCTGGAGGATCTCCGCCACGGGCAGAGCGATCAGGAATTCGACGCCACGCTCGGCAAGGCGATCGACCAGATCTACACCGCCTCAGTGATCAAGGCCTGATGCCGGACGGCGCAGCGCCCGATACGGCGCTGCGCTTTCACTATCATCGCAGCCTGTCGCCGATGCTGGGTGTCCTGCTCGGCCTGGCGGTGTGCGAGGCGATCGTGCTGCACATCGTCGCGATGGCGATCTGGGGCTGGAAGGTCGCGGCGGTGCTGGCGCTGCTCGACCTGTCGCTGATCGTGTGGCTCGTCGGCCTGCTGCGCTCGTTCAGGGCGATGCCGATGACGCTCGACGGGCGGACGCTGACGATGCGGACCGGCAATCGGCTGTCCATCACGCTCGACATCGACGAGATCGCCGCCTTTCGGACGAGTGGGATTCGGCCGCGATCAAGCGAAAATCGACGCTGAATCTGGCGCTGGTCGCCTGGCCGAACGTGGTCTTCGACCTCGCCGAGCCCGCGCAAAGTGAGGCGCCGGCGCATCATATCGACGATTGCGCATCGACTCGACGATCCAGCGGCTTTCCACGCCGCCATCGCCGCACTAGAGCCGCGCCATGGAGATCGAGGAATCTGAACTGAAGCTGGACCCGGGCTTTGCCGATCGCTTCGATAGCGAGGATCGGCGGCCGGATTGCCAGCTGTACCTGATCTCGCCGCCCGCGATCACGCCCGCCTTCGTCGATACGCTCGCGGCGGCGCTGGATGGCGGGCCGGTCGCGGCCTTCCAGCTGCGTCTCAAGGGCATCGACGATCACGCGATCGCGAAGCTCGCCGAGCCGATCCAGAAGCTCTGCGCGGATCGTGACGTCGCTTTCATCGTCAACGATTCGATCGGCCTCGCCAAGCGGCTGGGCGCCGACGGCGTGCATCTGGGGCAGGAGGATGGCGACGCGCGCGAGGCGCGGCAGATCCTCGGCCCGTCGGTGCAGATCGGCGTGACCTGCCACGACAGCCGCCATCTCGCGATGGAAGCGGGCGAGGCGGGGGCCGATTACGTCGCGTTCGGCGCCTTCTATCCGACCACCACCAAGGACACCGAGCATCGCCCCGATCCCTCGATCCTGAGCTGGTGGACGACCCTGTTCGAGCTGCCCTGCGTCGCGATCGGCGGGATCACGCCGGGCAATGCCGCGCCGCTGGTGAAGGCGGGGGCGGATTTCCTCGCCGTGTCGGGCGCGGTCTGGAACGGAGAGGGCGGCCCGGCCGCCGCCGTCGCCGCGTTCGGGAAGGCGATACGGGGATGATCCAGCGCGTCGCCCGCATCGCCGCCCTGGTGGCCGTCGCGGTCGATGGCGTGGGCGCGTGGCTCGACTGGCAGCAGGACGGGCGGCCGATCTCGCTGCGCTGGGCGGCGCTGGCGACCGCGATTGCGCTGGTGCCGTGCGCACTGGCCTTCGTCGCGGCGATCGCGAAGCGGTTGCGCCAGCCCGCCGGCAGCATGGGCGCGATGCGCACGATCGACACGATCCGCCTGCCGCTGGTGGTGCCGCGCGGCTATGTCGGCGCGGCGGTGCTGGGCGGGATCGCGACGCTGGCGGCGATGGGCGAGCGGTTCGGCCTCTATATCTTCTTCGCGGGCGTGGCGCTGATCGCGCTGGCGCTCTCGCAGGCCCGCCCGCGCGGGGCCGTCCGGCAGCTGAACCGCGCCTGACGGATATTTGAGCGCCGACAGGGCGTTACTCCTCCGTCACGATGACGAGAGGTGTGCATGTTCAGGGTCCGTACGATCGCTCTTGGAGCCATAGCCGCGATGCTGGCCGCGCCGCTCGCGGCCGCTCCGAAGGCCCCTCCCAAGGCTCCTGCGAAGGTCGCGAAGCCCGCGCCGCCCAAACCCAAGCCCGGCCTCGATCTCAACATCATGAAGACGCAGGTGATCCTCGATCATCTCGGCTTCTCGCCGGGGGTGATCGACGGCAAGGCGGGCGCCGGCCTCAAGCGCGCCATCGCCGGTTTCCAGAAGGCCAACGGCGTCGTCGCCACCGGCGAGATCGACCAGCGGACGGGCGCCGCGCTCGACAAGTTCAACGCCACCCAGCCGGTGCGCGAGCTGACGCTGACCGACGCGGATCTCGCCGGCCAGTTCGTCGGCCCGATCCCGAAGAAGGAGGACGAGCAGGCCAAGCTGCCCTCGCTCGGTTACTCCAACCCGCTGGAGATGCTGGCGGAGCGCTACCACACCACCAATGCGGTGCTGATCGCGCTCAACTCGCCGGACACGCCGGTCGCGCCCGGCGCCAAGATCAAGGTACCCAACGTCGTGACCGGCGGGCGTGCCTATCCCGCCAACCTGCCCGAAGGTTACAAGCAGACGCTGGCCGGGCTGAACGTGGACAGCAGCCAGCCGCAGGCCGATCACATCGTCGTCTCGAAGGCCGACAAGACACTGTCGGTCTACGACGCGCAGGACAAATTGCTCGCCCAGTTCCCGGTGACGACGGGCAGCAGCCACGATCCGCTGCCGATCGGAACGTGGAAGATCCAGGCGTTCGATTATAATCCGAAATTCCACTTCAACCCGAAGCTGTTCTGGGATGCCAAGCCCGGCGAGAAATCGGCGATGCTGCCGCCAGGGCCGAACGGGCCTGTGGGCGTGATCTGGATGGATCTGAACAAGCCGCATTACGGCATCCATGGCACGCCCATGCCGGAGAATATCGGCCGCACCGCCAGCCACGGCTGCGTGCGCATGACCAACTGGGACGCCGCGCGGCTTTCGCTGATGGTCAAGGCCGGAACGCCTGCTATCTTCCAGCCATGAGCCGCTTCGGAATCTTCGCCGGGCTGCTGATCCTGCTGGGGATCATCGCCTTCGCATCGGTGGTTCGCGTCACCGGGCCGGGCTGGAGCGGGGCGGGCGGCGGCTCGACCGGGCCGCAGGTTGCGCGGGCGCCGGCGCCCCCGAATGGCGGGCTGGTGATGCCCGTGCAGGGCGTCCAGCCCTCGGCGCTCCGCG
>BACX01000130.1 GCA_000333335.1 Sphingomonas-like bacterium B12
GATCCGTGAGCGGGCCGTTCAGCGCGATGCCGGCCGAATTGTTGCCCTCGACGGTGATCGTGCCGGAATTGACCACGTCGCCGGTGAAGGCGCCGGCGGTCTGGATGCCGTAGCGGCCCGATCCCAGCGCCCACGCGCCGTCGGGCACGCCGTCTCCGTTGGTGTCGGTGCGGGTGTAGGTCTCGCTGTTGGTGATGGTGCCGCTGTTGGTGATCGTCCCCGTCGTGCCGGCGTTGGCGAGGATGCCGGAGACGTTGTTCACGCCGTTGATCGTGATCGCGCCCGCATTGGTGACGCTGTTGTTGCTGTCGATGGTGACGGCGGTGCCGCTGGTCGGCGTGATCGAGCCGGCGCTGGTGATGCTGATGTCGGCCGCCGTTCCGCCGTTCGCGGTGGACGTGTTGACCGGGGTGGTCTGCGCGGCGCCGATCGTGACGGTGGCGGCGATGGACGGCGAAACGATCAGCCCGAGCGCGATCGGCGTCAGGCAGGTGGAAGCGAACAGACGACGCATGAAACCCCTTCCGGCTCTTATGGGGGCGGCTGTACCGTCACCCCGATAGAGCGAAGACGGAGACGGGGTGGAGGAGCCTTGGGGGTGTTCGAGAAGGCGCCGAAGGGCGCCTTCTGCCGCACCGGCCCGCTCCCCCACCCGGCCTCCCACAGCGTATCCTGGATGGGAGGCCGGGTGGGGGAGCGGGCCGGTGCGGCCTCAATCAAAAACGCGCGTCGAAGCCCAGCCGGATGGTGCGGGGCTGGAGGGGGGTGATCTCGGTGTTGCGGATCACGTCGATCGGCGTGCCGAGCGCGAAGCGGTTGCCCACCGTGTCGAGCAGGTTGGTGGCCGACAGTGTGACGCCGTAGCCGCCCTTGCCGATCCGCACGGACAGGCCGGTATCGACATAATCGCCTTCCTTGCCGCCCAGCACCGGGCCGACGCCGAGCCGCGACTTGCCGATATAGCGCGCCCAGCCGCCGGCATTCAGCTGATAGTCGCCGATCCGGTGCTGCCAGTCGAAGCCGATCCGCCCGCTGAGCTCGGCCACGTTGGGCAGTTGCTCGTGCACCCGTTCCTCCGTGGCGACGAGGCGGAAGAACTGGAGCGGGCCGTAATCGGGCCGCGTCAGGCGGCTGTCGTTGACCACCACCGATCCTTCGAGCCGCAGCGACGGGACAGGCTTCCAAGCCACCCGCGCGTCGAACGACCAGATCCGCCCGTCGCCGATATTGGTGGTGACGGGCAGGCCGTCCGCATCGACGAAATCGGCCTGGATGTCGCGCCAGTCGGTGTAGGCGACCGAGGCGGCGATGCTGAACGCGTCGTCGCCGGGGCGATCGTAGCGGAAGCCGGCTTCCCCGGTCGATACGCGATCGCTGCGGAAGCGGCGGACGAGGTTGTTGCCGATGGCGAGGCCGCCGGGGCGGAAGCCCTGCTGGAAGCGCGTATAGAGGATCAGCCCGCGCGCCGGCTCGACCGAGGCGGAGATCGAGGGGAGCAGCTTGGTTTCGGACCGGTTGGCTGCCCGCCGCGA
>BACX01000129.1 GCA_000333335.1 Sphingomonas-like bacterium B12
AGCCGATCAGGTGGACATCGATCACGCGACGGAACTCGTCCATCGTCATCTTGCCGACCGACTTGTCGAGCAGGATGCCGGCATTGTTGACGAGGATGTCGACGCTGCCCCAGCGCGCCTCGGCCCGCGCGACCATCGCCGAGACCTGCGCGAAATCGGAAACGTCGGCGCCGTCGGGGAAGGCTTCCGCGCCCAGCGCCTCGATCTCGGCGACGACAGCCCGCCCTGCCGTGCTGCCGCCTTCCGGCCCGATATCGTTGACGACGACATTGGCGCCGAGCCGCGCGAAGCCGAGCGCATGGGCACGCCCAAGCCCGGAACCCGCGCCCGTGACGATGACGGTGCGCCCGTGGAAATCGATGGTCATGCCGGAATGGCTCCCTTCTCGGCCGCGGCGGCCTCGTCCCTGAGCTTCTTCGCGATGATCTCGCGCATGATCGGCTTCGAAACCTTGTTCGAGCTCGTCATCGGCAGATCCTCGACGATCTCGATCCGCTCCGGCCATTTAAACTTGGCGAGGCCCTGCCCCTCCAGATACTGACCGACCTCGCCGAGGCTGAGCGGCGCCGCGCCATCGCGCGGCACGATGAAAGCGCACATGCGCTCGCCGTAGAGCGGGTCCGGCATCGCGACGCAGGCGATCGCACCAACCGCCGGATGAAGGATCAGCGCATTCTCTATCTCGGAGCAGTTGATCTTCTCGCCGCCGCGATCGACCACATCCTTCACGCGACCTTCAAAGACGAGGTAGCGCTCGCCCTCGACGGTCAGAAAGCGCATCAGGTCGCCCGAACGGTAGAAGCCGTCGCTGGTGAACGCCTCGACGTTGCGATCGGCGGCGTCGAAATAGCCCCGGATCGTGCACGGCCCACGGACCAGCAATTCGCCGGTCTGCCCGTCGGCGACGTCGATCTCGGTGTTCGGCTCGACGATGCGGAGTTCGTCATGGGCGAGGTCGGGCGGCCGAGGCTGTGAAGCTGCGCCTCTTCCGGATCGCTCGGCCGTACGAAGGCGAGCAGGCCCTCGGTCATGCCGAAGATGGGCACGCAGGGCGCACCGATCATCCGCCGCATGATCTCCGCACTGTCGAGGATGATGAAGCCGAAGACGTTGTCGAAGTTCAGCCGGTCGAACGCGCCGATTTCCTTCAGACGCACGAGCTGGACCTTGGCGATCGCGATCCAGGTCGGCCGCCGTTCGGCCAACACGCCCTCGATGTCCTTCAGCGTCGGACCGGTCGCGATCGCGACCTCGCCGCCCAGCATCAGCGCCGGCGCCCAATAGCAGGCCATGGGCGCATTGTGCATCAACGGGTTGGGCGTGAAGGAGACGATGCTCTCGTCGAAGCCCAGCCAGTCGATGACGGTCTGCACCGTGTAGCGATATTCGTTGCCGAAACGCGGGATGATCTTCGGGATACCGCTCGTCCCGCCCGAAAGCTGGAAAAGCGCCACCTGAAACGGATCATGCTCGATGCTGTCGACCAGCGCGCGCGCGGCCACTGGATCCTCGACCGCGATCAGATCGGCGAAGGAGAGTATGCCGGGCCGGTCGGCTGCCCCGCGCACCGTGATGACATGCTCCAGGCTCGGAATCTCGCCACGCAGCGCGTTCGCGAAATCGGCAAGATCGAACTTGGGATCATCGCTGTGGATGAAGTGCACCTTCGCGGTGCCGTGGTTGCCGAGATAGCGGATCTCCGCCTGGCGATGGGCGGCGAGCGTGCAGATCGGGATCACGCCGAGCTTCAGGCAGGCGATGAAGGCATACAGCACCTCCTTGCAATTGCGGACCTGGAACAGTGCGCGATCGCCGGCCCGAAGGCCCAAGCGATGCAGCGCGGCCGCACCGCGATCGCTGATCTCGTCGAGCTCGCGATAGGTCACCTCGATACCCGGCTCTGATATGGCGACGCGATCGGCGTTCCTGGCGAAACTCTTGCCGAGCGCGGCGATGAACGTCTCGTCTGTCAGCACGCCTTCGCGGACATAATGGTCGAGATCGGCTTCCGGCAGGTACACCACGCCCGGAATGGGATTCTTCACGCCCGTCATCGGACATCCTCGCTTTGCATCGATTGTTCTTCCACGGCGCCGGCGCGGATCAAGGCCGCGCGCAAGGTGGGCGGCACGGGGCGCGATCGCCACGCCCCATCCTCTTTGCACACCAGAGTCATCTCCACGTCGAACACCGCGCGATCCCCGCAAGTGCCCGCCAGTGCCAGCGTGAAGGTACGCTGCCCGACGCGGAGCGGCGTCACCGTGAACCGCACCGTATCATCGGGCCAAAGAGGGGAACGATGGACGAAGGAGCAGGCCTTCATCGGCGCGGTGACCCCGTCGAAGGCGCCGTCCAGAGCGCGATGGCGATAAAGATCGTAGGCCCACAGCGCAAAGTCGTAGAAATTGCCGGCGAAGACCACACCCGCCGGATCGCAGTCCTGGAAGCCCACCCTCCGCTGGACAACGAAGGGATCGAGCGAGACCATGCCGTCGATGGTCTCGATCATGACGCGCAGTCCAGCCGGCTCTCGCGGTAGCGCCGGGCGAAGCTGGGAGCGTAGCTGTCCAGCCGGGCATCGTCGACCCGACCGGTGCGAGTCAGGAAATCGTAGGTGAAATCGAGGATCGGCTGCGCCATCGCGTGTTCGATCCGCTCATACCATTCGAAGCTGCGCTCCGCCGCTTCCCCGAACTGATCGCGGTTGGGCTTGCGGAGCGCCACGAAGCGATCGAGCGCATCGGGGATGGTCACGGCGCCGACCGTCGCCTCGAACAGGGCCAGCGCATCCTCCATCGCCAGCCGCGTGCCCGATCCGATCGAGAAATGGGCGCTGCGCAGGGCATCGCCGATCAGCACCATGTTGCGGTGATGCCAGCGGGTGTTGGTCACCGCCGGAAACTGCCGCCAGATCGATCGATTCTCGATCAGCGGAGCGCCGCCCAGCTCAACCTCGAAGACCTGTTGGATCAGCCGGCGCCGCGCCGCATCGTCCATCCGGTCGAGCCCCGCCGCTCGCCATGTCGCATCGTCACATTCGGCGACGAAGGTGCTCATGTCGGGCGTGTAGGCGTAATAATGGGCCACGAACCGGCCGCCCGGGGTGTTCCGGAAGACGAGCGCATTGGGGGCCATGGCATGGCCGACGCCGTACCAGGCGAAATGATTGGTCAGCACCCGCGTCTGCGTGCCGAACCCCTCGCCATGTTCCTGCCGCAGCGTCGAGTTGATGCCGTCGGCCGCGACGATCAGGTCGTAGCCATCCAACTCCGCACTGCTCTCGATCCGGGTGTCGAAGGCGATGTCGATACCCAGTTCCCGGCAGCTGTCGCGCAGGATCGCCAGCAGCCTGAGCCGCGCGATGCTGCCTCCGGGCTTGGCATATTCGACGACGATCTCCTCGCCGTTGAGGTGAATCTTCTGCTCGGTGTCGAACACCATCGCCTCGGACAGGCGCTGGGCGACCTCGCCGTCCGCCTCGGCGATGCGGCCGAGCGAACTGCCGCCCAGCGTCACGCCGAAGCCAAAGGTGGCGTCGGCCGGATTCTGCTCGAAGATGCGGACGAGCGCATCCGGGTTGTGCCGCTTGACCAGCCTGGCGAAGAACAGTCCGCCAGGCCCCCCTCCCACGATCGCGATCTTCATTGAGCGGACGCCTCCCCCTCGGCGACGATCCGCACCGTGTCGCGCCCGAACTCGGCAATCCGGCCATGGACGCCGCCGGTGAAGGCGCCGTACCAGATGGCGGGCTTGAACCCGAGTTCCCTGCGGTCGAACACGATGTCGCCGTCGCTCTCGATCTTCAGATAGCCGAGCCCCGGCTCGGTGACGCGGTACGCGGGCTTGGTGCGCGCGACGTCTGCCAGCGCGCGGAATTCGGGCACGTCGAGCACGTAGATGGCGGGCATGGTCAGGCGGCCTCCGCCAGACGGGCGGCGACGAGATCGGCCTTGCGGCGCCACACCGTCTCGATATCGGCGACCGGCCTGCCGGTCTCCTCCTCGATCGCGATGGCAGCCGCGAGCGTCAGTTCGGCGTCGAGCCCGTCATGCCGGCTCATCTCGCGAACCTGCCAGGTGAATTCGATCATGTAGCCGTTCGGATCGGTGACGTAGATCGACTCGATGATCTCGTGCCGGACCTGCAGCACGTCGAGGCCGCGTCCCTCCAGCCGATCCTTCCATGCGAGCAGTTCCTCGCGCGTCTCCACCCGCCATGCGGTATGCACCGACTTGTAGAGCCAGTTGTCGAACGGCAGCGCGTCCCCCGGCCTGGGCGTGCCGAGATAGTAGAAGAAGGCGATGGTGCTCTCGCGGCCCGATCCGAAGAAGAGGTGAATGAAGTCCGGATGGTCCTCCGGCCCCCAGCCGACCGCCGAAATGGCGTGGACGATCGGCAGGCCGAGGATGTCGTGATAGAATTCCACGGTCTCCTTCAGCTTCCAGGTGGGGCGGGCGGTATGGTGCACGCCGCCCAGGATCGTCGGGGTGTCGGGCATCGTCATCTCCTCAGGCTGCGGCCTTCACGAGCGGGAAGTGGTCGCCGAGCCAGCCGCACAGATGGGCGCCGACCTCGATCTTCGGATTGGGCGCGCCCTCGTCGAGCGGGCGGCCGTGATGGTCGCCGGCGAAGGCTCCGCGGCTCTTGTCCACCGCACCGACCATCCCGAACAGCGCATCGACCTCGCTCGGGAAGGTGGAATTGTCGCCGGTGAACTCGATCAGGAGCGTGGGCTGCTCGATCGCCGGCGCGCACTTCTCCATCGACGCGTTCGAATGGATGCCCGACCAGGTCGAGAGCCAGCTTTCCGGCGTGCAGATGCGACCGAAGCCGATGCTGCCATAATTCGACGCGAACGGGTTGGCGCCCCAAAGCGAGCCGGCATGGCGACCGGAAGGATCGATCGTGAGATCCCAGCAGCGCAGATCGGCATCCGTCCGCCACACCGGGAAGATCGGCGTGTGCGCCGCGCGGGCCTCGTCCCCGCGCCGTGCGGTGCCGGACTTGATCCGCTGCCGCGCCTCGGCGCGCAGCCGCACCTGCTCGAAGGCGAACGCGTCGATCGCTTCGACACGCCGACGCTGCGCCGCGCGATAGCGATCGACGAAATCCGGTGCGTATCGGGCCTGCCCGCCTTCGGCATAACCATTGGCCGGATCGAACGGATCGAGCGCGGGATCGACCGAGAAAGCGTCATGCTCGTCGGTGACGGATGGGTCGAGGCCGTTCATCAGCAGGGCGCCCTGCCCCAGATGCGCCGAGACGAAGACGATGCCGTCGGGCACCGGCATGTCCGCGTCCTGCAGCTTGGTCGGGCGTCCGCCCGGCGTCTTCGCAATCCGGCGATCCGGCGCGAGCAGGGCCTGCTGGTTGTAAAGCGCCCAGAGCGGACCTCCCCCCGAATTGCCGAGCGCGACGATCTTCTCGTAGCCCTGCGCGCGCAGGAAGCCCATCGCCGCCGCGAGATCATACAACGCGATCTCATGCTCCAGGCGGATGTCGTTGCCGGTCAGGCGTGGCGCCTGCAGGAAGACGGCGACGCCGCCCGCGACCAGCTCGGCGGCGAGATAATGCGGCACCAGATGCTCGCGCGGATGGGCGATCACGCAGACCGTGCGCTCGCCGCCGTTGGCGAGCAGGAACCCGCTGACCGTCTGCCCATCCTGCGTCCGGAGCGGATGGACGCTGAGCCGCGCGCCGGCCGGAAGCCGGGCCGGATCCCAGAAGGCGCCGCGCAGGCCTGCCGTCGAGGTGCGTGCCATGATCGACCTCAGGACGCGGCGCGCAACTGCTGCGGGGTGCGGTTATAGGCGCCGCTCAGGAGCGCTCCGGCGTTCGGAACGACCGCCTCGAGGCCAAGCTCCTCGAGGATGCGGTAAGTGGTGCAGACCGAGGCCGAGATGACGGGCTTGCCGACCGCATCCTCGACCGCCTGAAGCACCGGCAGCGACGGGAGCTGGACGCAGGCGGCGAGAATGAGCGCATCGGCCTCCGACAGGTCGATCGCCTTGGCGAGCGGGACGAGATTGTTCGGATCGTGGCGGCCGACGCCGATATTGTCCTCGATCTCCAGCGAGACGCGATCAAGCACGGTAAAGCCCTCGGCCTCGATATATTCCGCGACCATCTTGGTCAGCGGCTTCATGTAGGGCGTCATCATCGCCACCTTCTTGGCGCCGAGGATGCCAAGGCCCTCGATCAGCGCGCCGGCGCTCGTGACGACGGGGGCGGGGGCACCGTTCTCGACGGTGCGGCCATGCAGCCGGTCCTGCGACTTGCGATGATAGCCGTGGCCCATGCTCATCGTCGCGACGAGACAGGCATAGCCCAGCACGTCGACATGCGCGTCGGACAGCTCGATCGCGCAGCGGTCGGATTCGGCGTCCATCGCCGCCAGCTCCTCGCGCGTCACCTTCTTCAGGCGCATCCGGCTGGAATGGAAGGTGAAGCGCTCGGGCCGGATGCCTTCGCGGGCGCGCAGCATCGCAGGGATCTCGGTTTCCATGGTCGTGTTCGAACTCGGGACGATCTGCCCCACACGATAGGTCCGGCCGCTCATCATGCTCTCCGTTTTTACGTTGCCGTCGAAAATACTACGATATCGTCGATCGTCAACAGATTCGACGCCCGCGTCGAATTTTTCATTGACCGGCGCTGCAACCTGCTGGTTCAACGAACGCCAACGAGGGAGTGCGGAATGGCGGTGACGGAGAGGAAGAAGCGGGACGTCGCAGCGACGGCCGGGAAAAAGGCCGCGCCTGCGAAACCGCGCGGGGAGCCTTCGGGGCGACGCCGCCAACTGGTCGACGCCGAGATCTACCACGTGGCGACGCAGCTATTCTCCACGAAGGGCTATGGCAGCACCTCGCTGCAGGACATCGCCGACGCGATGGGGCTGAGCCGGCCGGCGCTCTATCACTATGTCCGCAGCAAGGAGGACATCATCGCGAAGCTCGTTGCGGAGTTCGCGGAATCGCGCGCGCACGAGCTTGCGGAGGTTGTCGCCCATGCGGACCTGACCGCGACCGAGAAGCTCCGCCAGATCGTCATCCCGACGGTTCGCAACGTCGCCGAGCACCCGCAACGTTTCCGATTGCTGGACCGGTGCGAGAACGAGCTGCCCGAAGACCTGTTCAAGAAGCACCGCGCCGCGAAGCGCGCGGTTCGCGATGCCTTCGTGGCGGTCGTGACCCAGGGGGTGGCCGCAGGCGAATTCCGGCCGATCGATCCCAATATCGCGGCCTTCTCGCTGATCGGCATGTGCACCTGGGTCGCCTGGTGGTTCTCACCTTCGGGACCGGAGACGATCGAGAGCACCGTCAGCTCGATCTGCGATCTTGCCGTCAACACCCTGACGAAACCGACCCACTCCCCTTCGAAGGACGCCGCAGCGTCGCCGCTCGAAGCCTTGCGATCCATCCGTACACAGGTCGAGGCACTGGAGATCCAGTTGTCGAGTTCGAAATAGGCGCGGATGGCCGAGCCGGTCGGCAAGGCATCTGAATGCCGGCGGGATCAGACCAGCGCCGCGCCTTTTTCCCGAAACAAGAAGGCCGGCGGCCATGCTTTCGCACGGACCGCCGGCAGGCTTGGGGGGAAGGATCAGAAGTTGTAGCGCAGGCCGACGCGGTACATGCGACCGAGGACATCATAGAGCTGCGGATTGATGTCGACGCCGGTGTTGGTCTGCGGCGACGCGGTGGGGCTGCGGTTGAACAGATTGTCCACCTTCATGTAGAATTGCCACATCTTGGTGACGTTGTAGGACGCGCCCAGATCGAAATAGAAGGCGCCCTTCATCTTGTTGTAGTTGATGGTCGGGTTGTTGTTCGTCGAAACCGGGCAGTCGGTCTGGCAGACGATATACTGGTTGCCGAACGTGCCGTCGCTGAACCAGCGCTGCGTGAAGGTGACACTGAACGTGTCGGTATCGTAGCTTTCGGTGCCGAGCAGCTTCCATTTCGGGGTGGCACCGGTGTTCACGCCGGCCTGCTGGATCGGAACGGCTCCGGGCAGGCCGGTGTTGGTGATGAAATTACGCACGTTGGTCGCCAGTGCGCGGACCGAAAAGCGACCCGGCAGGCCGAACGGCTGCGCCCACTGGTAGCTCGCCTCGATGTCGAAGCCGTCGGTGAAGATCGACGCGAGGTTGAACGGCTGGATGTTGACGTAGTTGCCCGTATTGTCGGGCGAATCCAGGAAGAAGGATCCGCACAGCTGGGTGACGCCGGCGTGGCAGTAGTTGATCTGATCCTGTGCGGAGAGGCTGGAGATCGCGCCCTTGATCTTGATCCGGTAGTAATCGAACGAGAAGCTGAAGCCCGGCAGCCAGCTCGGCCGCGAGAGGGTGAAGCCGGCTTCCGTGTTGCGCGCGATTTCCGGCTTCAGGTTCGGGTTGCCGACGGTGTTCTGGGAAACGTTGACCGACTTGCCGTTGAACGGATCGAAGATGTTCGGCACGTTGACCGAGACCGGCGCCGCGAACAGCTCCGACAGGTTCGGCGCGCGGACGTCGCGCGAGGTGACGGCGCGCAGGCGGACGCCGCTGATCGGCGTGTCCCACGTACCGCCGATCTTCCAGGTGTAGACGGTGCCCGACGTGCTGTAGTCGGTCCAGCGGCCGGCGACGTTGAGGTTGGCCTTGCCGATCGCGCGGGAATCGAACAGCGGCGCATTGAGCTCGATGAAGGCTTCCTTGACGTTATAGACGCCATGGCCGTTGTGATAATTGCCGGCATACCAGTTGGCGCCCGAGGTTGAGAGCACCGGATCGGCCGGATAGGCATCGTCATAAGGGCTCTCGTCGCTGACGCCGTTGCCGTAGGGGTCTGCGTTGACGTGGTAGAATTCGCGGCGATATTCGCCGCCGAACGCCACCGAGAGCGGCCCGGCGGGCAGCTTCAGGGGTTCGCCGCTGAAGCTCAGGCTCGCGGCATTCTGCGTCTGCCGGGTGTGCTGGAACGGCCCGTTCTTCGGCTGGATGTAGGCGAGCTGAGCCGCCGTCAGCGGCGTGCCGCCGATGATGTTGATCGGCACGCAGCCATTGGCCCGCGCCACCGCGTTCGCGCAGACGGTCTGGCCGTCGAGGTCGATCGCCTGGATGGCCGCATTGTAGCGCGACACCAGGGTCATGTTGCTGACCTTGATGTCCGTGATGTTCTCGCCGAACTCGTAGTAGGCGTCGTAATGCCAGTCGCTGCCAAGCACGTTGAAACGGCCGTCGGCGCCGCCGACGAAGCGATACTGGGTGCGCGTCGGCGAGACCCGGATGTTGGGCAGGATGGCGTTGCTGACGCCATATTGGAACTGCGTGATCCCGGCCGCCGCGCAATCCTGCTGGATGACGTCCGGCACGAAGGGATTGTCGCACTGGAGGGTGATGCCAGAACGCGCCATGCCCGGATTGGGCTGGTTCGACGTGCGAACCCGCGCGACGTTGACCGTCGTGTAGATCTCGTTGTTCGGATCGAGATCGAAGCCGATCCGGCCGTAGCCGTCGATGCGCTGGAGCCGGGACTGAAGCGAGGTGCCGATGCCGACATTGCCCGAAAGATCGCCGCCGGTGCAAAAGTTGGCGCATCCGGTGACGGTGCCGGCCGCATTCTTCGCGGGCTTGCCGTTGGAGCCATAGACGAAGTTGAACGGGTTGCCGTTCTTGTCGAAGGCGATGCCCTGCAGCGGGCCGGCGGTGATCAGGCCGTACTTGGTATATTGATAGGCCTGCGCATGCTCGGCATAGGTATATTGCGGCGAGCCGTCGCTGGTGACGCCGTGGTTGAGCAGCGTCGCGGTGTTGTACCAGTCGCGACCGCCCGGCGCCACCTCGCCGAAACCGCCGGCGGGCACGCCGTTCTCATGATCGTATTCGCCGCTCACCTCGACATGCAGGCGCCCGTCCATGAAGGATTTGCCCGCCGCCGCCTGGAACAGATACTGGCCGTCGTCGCCATAGGTGGTGACACCGCTCTGGGCGTTGGCCTTGAAGCCCTCGAAATGCTTGTCGGTGACGAAGTTGACCACGCCGCCGACCGCATCCGATCCGTAGGAGGCGGACGCACCGCCCGTCACCACGTCGACCCGCTGGATCAGCAGCTGCGGGAACTGGCTGATGTCCGGCACGCCGGTGACGTTGGCGCCGACCACACGCTGCCCGTCGAGCAGCGTCAGCGTGCGGATGGTGCCGAGGCCGCGCAGCGAGAAGGAACTGAGGCCCTGCGTGCCGCTCGACGTGCTGTTGGTGCCCGTCGTGGCGCCGGTCGATCCCTGCAGCGAGGGCAATTGCGCGATAGTCGTGAAGATGTTGGGCTGCGCGTTCTTGGCGATCGCGGCGGCGCTCAGCACCTGCGTCGGCGTCGGCGCGCTGAAGCCGCTCGACACGATGCGCGATCCTGTGACGACGATCTCGCTGGCTGCAGGCTGGGCGGGCGCCGGGGCGGCGGGCGCCACGTCCTGCGCCATCGCGGGCATGGCGAGCGCCAGCGTCGCCAGTGCGGTGCTGCCCGCCAGCCAGGTGCCGAGCCGCGAGGCGGATTGGAATCGGGTCATCAGTCTCTCCCCAAAGATCTGTTTTTGGATGTGGATCATGCGCGCACCGCGTAGAGCGCGTGGTGCGTCAGGATGAACAAAGTGCGCTTGCCCGGCCCGCCGAAGATCAGCTGGAGCGGGCGCTCGGGCACGTCGATACGGCCCAGCGCCCGACCTGCGGGATCGAAGACGAAGACCTGCCCGTTGGCAACGTAGACGTTGCCCGCCGCGTCGGTCGCGACGCTCTCCCCGCCGCGATCGGCGAAGGGCTTCAGGTCGGTGACGGCACCGCCCGCGCCGACCAGCCCGGAATAGGTTTTGTCCTCCGAACCGTCGCTCAGATAGACTCGCTCGCCCACCTTCGCGGCCACGAAGCCATAGGTGTCCAGCGTATCGGAGAAACGCCAGCCGAGATGCGTGTCCGGTCCCTGCCGGAAGACGCGGAAGGCGGGCAGGACGATGCTGCCGTCGGGCGACACATATTCGCGCGCCTTGGGTGTGCCGACATCGCGCGCGAACATCTCGGCCAGCGTCGTGAAATGGTCGGTCGCCGGATCATATTGATCCTTGAACTCGCCATTGACCCACAGATTGCCGGGCAGCAGCACGGTGGCTCCGGGGCGGGCCTTGGCGGGCGTCGGGGCGATCAGGTCGAGGCTGCCGTCCCGCGTGCCGGGGCGGATGCTGTAGACGCTCGCCTCCGGCCCCAGCGAGGACAGCACCAGCAGGTTGCCGGAACGGTCCACCGCGAGATTCACCGGATCGACCGGATTGTCCCGCACCACGGCGAGGCCGGCCTTCTCCGTCCAGCTGTAGATGCGCTGGAAGCGGTGATCGACGAAGTAGAGCGTTCCGTCCGCCGCCACCGCCGCGCCGGAGATCGACCAGAAGCCGTCCTCCAGTTTCTCCACCTTCGCGCCCGCCGGAAATGTCGCGGGCATCGGCGCCGGCGGCGGAGCAACCGGATCGGCCGGCACGTCCAGCACCGCGAATTCATGCTCGCGCACGGCGAGCTTGTGCGTCACATCGGTGATCGCATCCTCGAACGGGAACTTGCTGGCGCGCAGGTAGGTGCCGCAACCGTTCGCGTCGCAGGTGGCATAGCCGCTCTCCGCATTCACGTGCACGTTGCGGAAGCGGATGTCGGCGGAATTGTAGAGCTTCGCCGCGGTCGGCGCCGGCTTGAAGTTCCGGGTGACGCGATAGGCGTGGTAGTTGGCGATCAGGATGCTGCGCGAATTGCGGATCTCCAGCGATACGGCATCGCCGCCCTCGCCCACCTCCTGCTCGGTCTGCGGGGCGAGCAATTCCCAATTCTCTACGCCGTCCAGCACGATCTCGTTGCGGACATGATGCTCGTGGAGAATTCATAGACGCGGCCCGG
>BACX01000128.1 GCA_000333335.1 Sphingomonas-like bacterium B12
GACGATCATGAGCACCCAGATCGGGCCGGGCCCTCGCGCTCTATCTCTCCGAGCTGGAAGGCAAGCTGCGCGACAAGGGGCTGAAGGGCTCGCTGCTCGTCATGCAGAGCTCGGGCGGTGCGATCGCGGCGAGCGAGGCGGCGGCGTCTGCCATCACCACGATCGGCGGCGTACTGACCGGCGGCGTGGTCGGCTGCGTGCAACTGGCCGGCCAGCTTGGCCATCGCAACGTGATCGCGACCGACGTCGGTGGGACGACGTTCCTCGCCGGACTGATCGTCGACGGAGAGCCAGTGCGCTCGTCCGAGACGATCGTGAACCAGCATCCGGTCAACGTCCCCTCGCTCCGCGTCGAGGCGATCGGATCGGGCGGCGGTGCGATCGCCTGGCTCGACACCGGCGGGAACCTGCATGTCGGGCCGTCGTCGGCGCAGGCGGTGCCGGGGCCGGCCTGCTATGGCGCGGGCGGCACCGAGCCGACCAATACCGACGCCAACCTCGTCCTCGGCATCCTGCCCGAGACGGGGTTGCTCGGCGGCCTCCGTCCGATCCGCAAGGATCTCGCGATCGAGGCGATCCGTACCCGCATCGCCGAGCCGCTGGGCCTTTCGGTCGAGGATGCCGCCGCTGCGATCCACGCGGTGCAGAACGCCCAGACCGGCGACCTGCTGCGCAAGATCGTGGTCGAGAGCGGTTACGATCCGCGCGATTTCACCATCTACGCCTTCGGTGGAGCGGGGCCGGCGCATTGCGCGGCCTATGCGGCGGAGGTCGGCGTGTCGGAGGTGGTGGTGCCGCTCGGCCCCGTCGCCTCGGCCTTCTCGGCCTTCGGTCTCGCGGTTTCCGACATCGTGCTGGTGCGCGAGCATAGCGACCCGATGACCGCGCCCTACGATCCGGTGCGCGTGCAGGAGAATTTCGAGCGCCTAGAGGCCGAGGTGCTGGACGCGATGAAGCGCCAGGGCATCCCGCTCGATCATGTCGAACTGCACCGCGAACTTGACATGCGCTACGGCCTGCAGATGGGCGAGGTCACCACGCCCATCGCCTCCGGCGCGCTCGACAATATCGCGCTGGCCGAAGGCGTCGAGGAGTTCGAGCGGCGCTACGCCCGGCTTTATGGCGAGGGTTCGGGCTTCCGCGAGGCGGGGGTCCACGGCATCACCTTCCGCGTGCGTGGTGTCGGCGTGCTCAAGGTCGATCCCGATTTCGAGGAGCTGGATGCGGCGCCGTCGCCGGATCCCGCGTCGGCGCTGCTCGTGGAACGGCCCGTCTGTCTCGACGGCCGCAAGGGCTTCGTATCCACGCCGGTCTACGATTATCGCAAGCTGCGCGCCGGGCACGTGATCCAGGGGCCGGCCGTCATCCAGGTGCCCACCACCTCCGTCGTCGTTCCGGACGGCATGCGCGGCGAGATCGATCGCTTCGGCAATCTGCGCATCCAGACGCGGAGCAACGTTGTCCAGCTTCCGGCCCAGAGGAGTGTTGCCTGATGATCCCCGGTTCGGAAATCTTCGCCAGCCGCCCGATCGGCCCGGAAGAGCTGCGCCGCTCGCTGCCGCCCAAGCTCAAGGTTCACAGCGTCACGCAGGAGCAGGTCGATGCGCTCGATCCGCTGACCTACGAGGTGGTGCGCCACCGCCTCTGGTCGGTCACCGACGAAATGGGCGAAACCCTCAAGCGGATGTCCGGCTCGCCGATCGTCACCGACGCCAACGATTTCGATTTCACGATCAACGACGAGATGGGCCAGCAGGTCCAGGTCGGTCTCTACAACACCATGCTGGTCGGCGCGATCGACCTCGCGCTGACGTGGACGCTGCAGAACCGCGCCGAAAATCCGGGGATCGAGGAGGGGGACATGTTCCTCACCAACGATCCTTGGGTGGGCGGCGGCCTCCACCAGAACGACGTGCTTGTCTACCAGCCGGTCTTCTACCAGGGCGAGCTTTTCGCCTGGACGAGCGCGATCTGCCACCAGCCCGATCTCGGCGGATCGGTGATCGGATCGCACCCGATCGGGCATGTCGACGTCTTCTCGGAATCGCTGCCGACCCCGCCGGTTCAGATCGTGCGNCAACGCGAGCTGCANCGCGACGTGATGGACGTGTGGATCCGCCGCTCGCGCGTGCCGATGATCATCGGGCTCGATCTGCGCGCCAAGGTCGGCGCCAACAATATCGGGCGCAAGCGGCTGCTCGCGGTGATCGAGCAGTACGGCCCGGATGTCGTCAAGGCCGTGATGAAGCGGATGATGAACGACGCCGAATACCGCCTGCGCGAGAAATTGCTGCAGGCCCCGGACGGCACCTGGACGGCGACCGGCTATCAGGATCAGGCCTATGAGGGCGACCGGGCGTCGCATCGCGTCCAGCTGGCGATGACCAAGAAGGGCGATCACCTCACCTTCGATTTCACCGGCACCGATCCGCAGGTGGGTGTGATCAACTGCACCTATGGCGGCTGCCGGGGTGGCATCATGCTCGCCTTCCTGCCGATGCTGGCGGGTGACATCCCCTGGTCTGTGGGCGGGCTGATGCGGTGCTTCGACATCATCGCGCCAGAGGGCACGCTCTGCAACGCGACCTTCCCGGCGGCGGTCAACCGCGCGCCGTTGGGGACGGGCTGGACGATCGGGAACCTCGTCTCGCAGACGCTTTCGCAGATGCTGGATCGCAGCGTGGAACTGCGCAAGAACGTGCAGGCGAGCTGCTGCGGCACCTACAATTTCGCGTGCATCGCCGGGATCGACGAGCGGCACGAACATCCGACGCCGTTCATCAACGTGGTGATGGAGAGCGTGGCCGGGGGGTACGGCGCGCGCACCGCGCAGGACGGGATCAGCACCGGCGGCCTGTTCTGCATCCCGATGGGCCGCGTGCCCGATGCCGAGATCACCGAATTGCTCTATCCCCTGCTGGTGCTGTGGCGCCGCGAGGAGGTCGATACGGGGGGCGCCGGTCGCCAGCGCGGCGGCGCGAGTTCCGCGATCGCGCTGACGCCGCACGGCACTTCGATCCCGGCCTCGGTCGGCCTCGCATCCTCGGGCAAGGCGACGGCGCAAAGCCCCGGTCTTGCCGGCGGTTACCCCGGCAGCCTTGGGTACGACGTCATCGTGCGCGGGGCAGGCGTCACCGACAGCTTCAGGGCGGGGCAGATGCCGGCCAGCCTCGATGGTCTTCCGGGTAGCGCGGAAGTCACCCAGTGCTTCGCGGAAACGATGCTGCAACCGGGCGATCTGCTCTATCTGAACTGCCAGGGCGGCGGCGGTTATGGCGATCCCCTGCTGCGTGATCCGCAGGCGGTTGCGGACGACGTCGAGGATGGCCTCGTCAGCATCGCGGCGGCGCGCGCGCTTTACGGCGTGGTGCTGAACGATGCCGGGGCCGTGCTCGTCTCCGAGACGGACGCACGCCGGCAGGATATCCGGGCCGAGCGGCGCAGCCAGTCTTCGGCGCCCGCCGGGTTGCCCGGTATTCGCCACGAGGGCCACGGGCATCTGCTCGACGACAATCTGCTCATCAAGAGCGAGGAAGGCGGCATCGTCACCTGCCGGCATTGCGGCGAGCAGCTGAGCGACGAGCACCAGCATCTCCATCTGGCGGGCCTTTCGACGGACAGCCGGGCGGCCGGCCCCAGCATGCGTGCGACGCCGGACCAGTTCATCGACGAGGCCGTGACGCTGCAGCAATTCTTCTGCCCGTCGTGCCTGACCGCCGTCCATACCGGGATCGCTCCGGAGCGGGCCTTCACATCCATCAACGGCTTCGCGCTGGCGAATTGAACGAGTGTGCGTCAGGCAAAGGCGGTCGCCCTTGCCACATTGGAAAAGAAGATTTGCGGAGAGTGGCGGTTTCGTCGGGATTCCGCAGCGTTAGAAGTGAAGAACAAGCCGATTGGCCGGAGAATTCAACTCCGTTCCGATCATAACAAATAGCGCGGAGTTACGCGCATCATATTGGGGAGGACTGGGA
>BACX01000127.1 GCA_000333335.1 Sphingomonas-like bacterium B12
GCTTCGCGATGATCGCGATGCAGGAGAAGAAGAAGTCGGCCGTTTTGATCTGGCTGGCGATCACCGGGCTGTTCGGCGCCGCCTTCGTCGGCATCGAGCTTTCGGAATTCCACAACCTGATTCGCGAGGGCGCCACGCCCGAGCGTTCGGCCTTCCTCTCCTCCTTCTTCACGCTCGTCAGCACGCACGGGCTGCACGTGACGTTCGGCATCATCTGGCTGATCACGCTGATGGTGCAGGTCGGCCGTTTCGGGCTGACCGCCGCCAACCAGCGTCGCCTGATGTGCCTGTCGCTGTTCTGGCACTTCCTCGACGTCATCTGGATCGGCGTCTTCACCTTCGTCTATCTGATGGGAGTCCTGCGTTGAGCGCCGCCCACGATCACGCCGCCGATCATGGCCACGGCCACGGCGATCACCCGCCCGTCACCCGCTCGGGCTATCTGACCGGCTTCATCCTGTCGGTCATCCTCACCGCCATTCCCTTCTGGCTGGTTATGACCGGCAAGCTCGGCAGCCCGGCGATGACAGGCTATGTCATCATGGCGCTGGCCGCCGTGCAGGTGATCGTCCACGTCGTCTACTTCCTCCACCTCAACGCGAAGGCGGAGGCCGGCTGGCAGTTCATGGCGACCGTCTTCACCATCGTCGTGGTGGTGATCACCTTGGCCGGTTCGCTGTGGGTGATGTACCACATGAACATCAACATGATGCCGGGGTCCGCGGACAGCGCGAGCGGCATGTGAACGGGCGGCGGCGCCTCGGCCTCGCGGCCCTCGCGCTGCCGCTCATCGCCGGGCTGGTGTGGCTCGGCATCTGGCAGGTCCACCGTCTGGCCTGGAAGCGGGCGCTGATTGCCCAGGTCGAACACAAGCTGGCGTCCACTCCGGTGGACGCCCCCGGCGCGGACCGGTGGCCCGCCCTCTCCTCCGCCGACAGCTACACCCGCCTCGTCGTGCGGGGTCGCTATATCCCCACAGCACCCACCTTCGTACAGGCCGCGACCACGCTGGGTCCGGGCTATTGGGTGCTCTCCCCCCTCCGATCCGATCGCGGCTTCACCCTGCTGATCAATCGCGGATTCGTCCCGCAGGGCGACAAAGCGAGGCCCATCCCCACCCCGGCCGGGGAGGTGGCGGTCACCGGCCTGCTCCGCCTGAACGAGCCTAAAGGCGGCTTCCTGCGCACCAACGATCCGACCGACGATCGCTGGTATTCGCGCGACGTGAACGCGATCGCCGCCAAGCGCGGCATCGGGCCGGTCGCGCCCTATTTCATCGACACCGACATCCAAACCTCACCCGGTTGGCCACGCGGTGGGCTGACGGTCATCCGCTTCCCCAACAATCACCTGCAATATGCGCTGACCTGGTTCGCCATGGCGGCCCTGCTCGCCGGTGCCGTGGGCTGGATGGCGCTCCGGCCATCGAAGGACTAGACCGCCCGTATATGGCCGGGCTGCTCCCTCTCCCGCTCCGCCGCATACCCGGCGCATCCGAGGATGTCGGCGCACGCAACATGCTGCTGCTCACGCAGTTGCGCTGGCTCGCCATCGCCGGGCAGCTCGCGGCGATTTTCGCCGCCTGGCTGTGGATCGGCGACGCGCTGCCGATCGTGCCGATGGTGGCGATCACAGCGGCGCTGGCCGGCCTCAACCTCTCCACCCTGTCGCTGCTCCATCGGGGCTGGAAGGTCGCCAACCACCAGCTCTTCGTGGCGATCCTGATGGATTGGGCGGCGCTCAGCAGCCAGCTTTACCTGAGCGGCGGCACCACCAACCCGTTCGCGTCGATCGGGCTGCTGCAGGTGGTGATCGGCGCGATGCTGCTCGACATCTGGTCGAGCTGGGCGCTGGTGGTGCTGCACAGCCTGACCTTCGCCACGCTCTCGGCCTTCCACCGGCCCTTGGCGCTGCCATCCGGCTACGGGACCGTCTTCTCGCCGGTGCACATGCTGGCGAGCTGGCTGAACTTCGTGCTGGTGTGCGTGCTGCTGATGCTGTTCGTCACCCGGATCAGCCGCAACCTGCGCATCCGCGACGCCCGGCTGGCCGAACTGCGCCAGCAGGCGGCGGAAGAGGATCATATCGTCCGCATGGGTCTCCTCGCGTCCGGCGCCGCGCACGAGCTGGGGACGCCGCTCGCCTCGATGTCGGTGATCCTCGGCGACTGGCGGCACCAGCCGGACCTCCAGCCGCTGACCGAGGAGATCGGCGAGATGCAGGCAGCGGTGGCGCGCTGCAAGGACATCGTCACCGGCATCCTCTACGCATCCGGCGAGGCGCGCAGCGAGCGGGTGGAGCGGACCTCGCTCTCCGCCTTCGTGGCGCAGGTCGCGCAGGACTGGGACGCCCAGCGACCCGGCATGCTGACTCTGCGGGACAGGGCGGACCACGCCATCCCCATCGTCGCCGATCGCACGCTGGTGCAGGTGCTCTTCAACATGCTCGACAATGCGATCGAGGCCGGTGCCAGCCATGTCACGCTGATCGCCGAAACCGATGAGGAGACGCTCCGACTCTCGGTGGAGGACGATGGGCCGGGCTTCGCACCCGGCATGATCGAGGGCCTGGGCAAGCCCTATCGCTCGACCAAGGAACGGCGCGGTGCGGGCCTCGGCCTGTTCCTCGCCGTCAACGTCCTGCGCAAGCTCGGCGGCACCGTCACCGCCGCGCCCGGCGCGCAGGGCGGCGCGGTGGTGACGCTGGCGATCCCCCTGACGGCGCTGACGCTGGAGGAGCCGCGATGAGCGAGCGTCGCCTGCTGATCGTCGAGGATGACGAAGGTTTCGCGCGGACGCTGGGCCGATCCTTCGAGAAACGCGGCTATGCGGTGCGGACGCTCCACGGCCCCGAGAACATCGCCGCCACCGTCGCCGATTTCCAGCCGGGCTTCGCCGTGGTGGATCTTCGCCTCGGCCATGCCTCCGGCCTTGCCTGCGTCGAGCAGTTGCACCTGCTCGATCCGGCCATGCGGATCGTCGTGCTGACCGGCTTCGCCAGCATCGCGACGGCGGTGGAGGCGATCAAGCTCGGCGCCACCAACTACCTCACCAAGCCTTCGGACACCGACGACATCGAGCGCGCGTTCGACGCGGTGGACGGCAATGCCGAGGCCAGCCTGTCCGCACGCCCGACCTCGATCAAGACGATCGAGTGGGAGCATATCCACCAGACGCTGGCCGAAACCGGCTTCAACATCTCGGAAACGGCGCGACGACTCGGAATGCACCGCCGCACGCTGGCGCGGAAGCTGGGCAAGCGGCACATCTGAGGCTCAAGGGCGCTCCTCGATCATCGCCAGAAAGGCTTCCGCCGCGCGGCTCGCAGGACGACTACGTGGGCGCAGGCCGAAAAAGCGGCGTGGCGGGATGTCGAGTGGCAAGGCATGGAGATGCCCCGCCGACAATGCCGATCCGACCACCAGCGTCGAAAGAACCGCAGCGCCCGCTCCCGCGATGACCGCGCTGCGCACCGCCTCGTTGGACGGCAACGTGAGCGCGACGCGCAGTTCGGCAGGATCGACCCCCAGCGTCCCCAGCACCGCCTCGAAGCTGGATCGCGTGCCCGATCCCGCCTCGCGCAGCACCCAGTCGGCCGATCGGATCCAGTCGGCATCGACCCGTGACCGTCCGGCATCGGCCTGTACCAGCAGCATGTGATCGTAGGCGATCGGCCAGCGGGTCAGGTCGGCCTGATCGACGACCCCCTCCACCAGCCCCAGCTCCGCCTCGCCCGTCGAGACCTGCTCGGCCACCCGCTCGCTGTTGGCGATGACCAGAGCGACGGCGATGCCCGGATAACGACGGCGGAAATCGTGCAGCATGCGGGGCAGCCAATAGCCACCGACCGTCTGGCTCGCCGCCAGCCGCAGCGTCCCGCGCTTCAGCCCCCGAAATCCGGCGAGCAGATCGTCCAGCCCGGCGGCTTGAGCGAGCGTCGCCCTCGCCTCCGCCAGTAGCGCGCGACCGACATCGTTGAGCACGATATTGCGCCCCACCCGGTCGAACAACCGCACATCGTGCCGCGCCTCCAGCGCGGCGATCGCCGCCGACACGGCCGACTGGGTGATATGCAGCGCCTCGGCCGCGCGCGTGACATGCTCGCGCTCGGCCACCGCCACGAAGATGCGCAACTGCTCGAGCGTCATACGCGATTGATCGTTTGTTGAGAACGAATTGACAAGAACAATCCATTGGACCGATGATAGACCGAGGCGCATCAGAGGGCATGGCCGCTTCCATCGCCTCCGCCGCCGTCCGCCGCGATCTTCTGCCGGGCACCCTGCTCTGTCTTGCCGTCACGCTGGCGGCGGTGACGGTCGAGCGGATCGAGGCTGTGCTGTTCGGCCGCGCCTGGCTGGAGGCACTGGTCCTCGCGATCCTGATCGGCACGCTCGTCCGCACCTTCTGGACGCCGGACGCGAGGTGGCAGCCCGGTATCCGTTTCAGCGCCAAGACCGTGCTGGAAGTGGCCGTCGTGCTGCTCGGCGCGTCGGTCAGCGGTGCCACGATCGTGTCGGCCGGCCCCGCCTTCCTCGTCGGCATCGCGCTGGTGGTGGCGATCGCGATCGGCGCCAGTTACGGCATCGGCCGCGCGCTGGGGCTGCGCCCTCGGCTGGCGATGCTGGTCGCGTGCGGCAACTCGATCTGCGGCAATTCCGCGATCGCCGCCGTGGCTCCGGTGATCGGCGCGGACAGCGAGGATGTCGCCGCCTCGATCGCCTTCACCGCCGTGCTGGGCGTGATCGTCGTCATCGGCCTGCCGATGCTCGCGCTGGCGGCGGGGATCGCTCCGCTGCCCTTCGGGGCGCTGGCCGGCCTCACCGTCTATGCCGTGCCGCAGGTGATCGCGGCGGCCGCACCGCTGGGTTCCGCCGCCGTCCAGATCGGCACGCTGACCAAGCTGGTGCGCGTGCTGATGCTCGGCCCGGTCTGCGTCGTGCTCGCCTTTCTCGCGCCGCGCCTGCGCGATGCCGGAGAGAGCGCCGAGCCGGAGTACGCCC
>BACX01000126.1 GCA_000333335.1 Sphingomonas-like bacterium B12
CCTGCCCGATCACCGCCGCCAGCCGCGTATCGATCAGCTCGCCCGCCACGGCATCGGGCATGAAGTCTATACGAACCAAGGCGGCAAGGGCGCCGCGCTCAATGCCATATTGGAGGCGCACAAGCCGCCGGTCGCGGTGTTCGTCGACGATCTCTCCTACCAGCATCATTCGGTCGCCAAGGCGGCGCCGCAGGTCTGGCGGCTGCACATGGTCGCCGAGCCGATGGTCGCGGTACATCGCGAGCAGGCGGCCGAGGCGCATGCCCGGATCGACGATTGGGCGGAGGCGGCCGACTGGATCCTCGCGCGTTTCGCGGAAGGCGCGTCCGCGCCCTTGACCGCCACCGCCGACGAGGCCTAGCGCTCGTCCCATGGATATCGACGCGAAGCTGGCCGAGCTCGGCCTCACCCTCCCACAAGCGGCCGCCCCGGTCGCGGCCTATGTGCCGGCGGTCGAGGCCGGCGGACTGCTGCATGTTTCGGGACAGATCCCGTTCACCGAGGCCGGTGAACTCATCAAGGGCCGTCTCGACGGGCCGGACGACGTCGCCAAGGGGCAGGAAGCGGCGCAGCGCTGCGCGCTGATGCTGGTCGCGCAGATCAAGGCGGCGCTGGGTGGATCGCTCGATCGGGTCGAGCGGATCGTCAAGCTCGGCGGCTTCGTCGCCTCCGGACCGGACTTCTTCGACCAGCCCAAGGTCGTGAACGGAGCGTCCGAGCTGATGGTCGCCCTGTTCGGCGATGCCGGCAAGCATGCCCGCTCGGCAGTCGGCGTCTCCGCTTTGCCGCTCGGCGTGTCGGTGGAAGTGGATGCGATCGTCGCCCTTCGCGACGCTTGACCGGAGGCTCGTCGCGGCGCCGGACCCGGCCCGCGTCGGTTTTCTCCTTTCGCACGACATCGCGCATCGCGGCCTGTGGGGCGGGCCTGTTCCGGAGAACAGCCTCGCCGCTGCGCGCGGGGCGGTGCAGGGCGGCTTCGGCATCGAGTGCGACGTTCGCCTGTCGCGCGACGGCACCGTCATGGTGTTCCACGATGCCGATACCGAGCGGCTGACCGGGCGCCCCGGCCGCATCGCCAATATGGCGACGCACGACATCCAGGCGCTCCGCCTCGGCGGGGGCGAGGAACGGGTGCCGACTCTCGCGCAGCTGAACGGCCTGATCGCCGGGCGGGGTACCGCTACTG
>BACX01000125.1 GCA_000333335.1 Sphingomonas-like bacterium B12
CTCCTGCTGAGCCGTATTTCGAATGATGCGGTAGAAATCCGGCCCCAGCTCGGTGAACTCCACCCGATCGGCATCGTCGACATGCGGCCGGCCCATCACCTTCACGGTCAGGATCACGATCCGCTCGTGCAGCACCTTGTTGTGCTTCAGGTTGTGGAGCAGCGCCTGGGGCGCCCCCTCGGGCGAGGCGGAGAGGAACACCGCCGTGCCGGGCACGCGCCGTACCGACTTCGCCGCCGTCTTGATGAACAGTTCGAGCGGCATCGCGCTCTGGAATAGATGCTCGCGCAGCAGGCGGCGGCCCGTCGCCCAGGTGGTTAGCACCGTGAAGGCGCAGGCGCCGACCAGCAGCGGGAACCAGCCGCCGTCCGGGATCTTCGTGACGTGCCTATATGGTGTCTCGGATGCGTCCGCCTGGGAGGTCGGCCTTCCGTGCGGTGGAAGCATAGAGGTGATTGTTCAACCCGTGGGTGAGACCGGATTCTCGCCGGATCTTTTCGACGCCGTGATTGACGGGGGCGCGGCAGGGCATGCCGTTCATATCGGCACCGATCTTGGCACCGGCCGAAGTGCATTGCTGGCAGCGGATGAGACCAATCTGTTCATCAATCGCTACATGCCGCCTCGGAGACTGCTCATCGTCGGCGCGGTGCAGATTGCGCAGAGCCTTGCCGGGATCGCGAAAACGCTGGGAATCCGCCCGGTGATCATCGATCCACGTGGCCGATTCCTGACCGAAGAGCGTTTTCCAGGGACCGATTTGGACGATCGCTGGCCGGATGAGGCGATCGCAGCGTGGAAGCCCGACGCCTCCAGCGCCGTCGTAACGCTCAGCCATGATCCCAAATCGATGATCCTGCCTTGGTCGCTGCTCTAGCCCGACCAACGGGTTATGTTGCCGCGTTGGGATCGCGC
>BACX01000124.1 GCA_000333335.1 Sphingomonas-like bacterium B12
CAATCCCGACCGCGCTCGGCACGCTCGGCGTAAGCGACCATGATCGGCAGCGCCACATCGCGTGGGACATCGGCACCGCCGCGCTCGGTACCGAACTGGCACGCGCGCTGGATGCGACCTTCATCCACCAGCGATATTCACGGCTCGTGATCGACTGCAATCGGGCGCCGGATCGAGCCGACGCGATCCCGGAGGCGAGCGACGGCTCGAATATTCCGGGAAATGTCGACCTGATCCCGGAAGATCGAGCCCGCAGGATCGCGGAGATTCACAAGCCCTATCAGCGCGCGATCGCGGACACGATCGAGGCGCGGAAGAGGGAAGGAGGCACGACCCTCGTCTCCCTGCACAGCTTCACGTCCCGCATGGCGGGCATGGATAGCCCCTGGCATGTCGGCGTCCTGCACGATGGCGCGAACGATGGCTTTGCGTTGAAGGTGCTCGATCGCCTGCGGTCGAAACCGGACGTCGTCGTCGGCGACAACGAACCGTATGTGATGGACGACACCGATCATACCGTGCCGCGCTACGCCTTCTCCCAAGGTCTTCCCCATGTCGAGCTCGAAGTTTCGCAGGCATGCCTTGTCGACGCCCGAGGCGTCGCGCGCTGGGGCGAAGTTCTTGCCGAATGTCTACAAGCCAGCCTCGGCGAATAGGTTTGTGACCTCGCGGACGCCGATGGACTCTTCCGACCGGCTCAGTCGTCCGGATCGCGACCAGCCCGGATTTCCTCGATCTCGGCTTCGGTCTTTCGTTCGATGCCGGCCACCTCGTCCCTGGCGCCGCGCTTGGCGAGAATGAGCTCGTCGATCTTGAGCTGCAGGGCGAGCTCGCGTCGCCGCTGCTGGTTGAGCACCATCTGGGTCAGCACGAAGCTGCCGATCGACACGGACGAGGCGAGCACCGTCTCGCTGCCTCCGAGCGCCCACCAGGCTATGCAGAGGACGAGCACACCGAGCTGGGCCGCCGGATGGCCCGCAGCGTCGGCCACGAGGTTCGAGACATGCCGGGTGGCTCGGTAGAGCGGCCTGATCATCGATCGCGACCGGTGTGGCGGGCCGCCTCGCAGCGCTCGGTCGCATCCCGGATGAGCCGGATCGCCTCGGCGGAATCGCCGATGCCCAGAATCTCGAAGCCTTTTCCCTTCAGCGCATTGTAGTTGGCGAACCATCGCCCGAGATGCTCGACGAAGGGCTCGCCGAGATCCGACACGTGGCGGGCATGATCGTAGCTGACAGAGAGCGCCCCGCGCCCGATGAGACGATCGTTGCGAAAGCTGCGGCCTCGCTCGGTCTGTTCGGCCTTGATGACGCCGAGGATATGGACGTCGATGACGCATCCGACCGCGGCAGGCTCGTCGCCGATCACGAATATGTCGAGAGCATCGCCATCGTCGGCGAGCGTTGAGGGCACCATTCCGAAATCGAGCGGGAAGCTCATTCCGGCGGGAAGCAGGGCCGATAGCTCGAACGCCTCGATCGACGCATCCCACGTGTATTTGGAGCGGCTGCCTTTCGGCGTCTCTATGACGACGCGACAGATGCCTGTGTCCGCGTCCAATCTGTGCGGGATAGCCGCTAGATCCATCTCGTTCGATCCCATCGGATGTCGCATATTGCATCGGCTTGCGTCGAACGGGCCTGCTGCCGATTTTGATCCGGCGCGTGCGATGCATGCCGGTCGATATCCCCGGTCGTTGCAGCACGTTCCTCTACGACCGCCGGTGAACCGGGATGGGTCGAAGACGGACGGCTCGGGATCGATTGCCAATCCTCGGCATTGAGGCCTCTCTGATGGAGGATCGGATGGTGCAGTTCGGATACAAATTGATGACCGAGGAGCACGGGCCGGCTGCGCTGATAGAGAATGCTCTTGCCGCGGAGGCCGCGGGCTTCGACTTCGTTTCGATCTCGGACCATTTCCATCCCTGGCTCGAATCGCAGGGCCATGCCCCGTTCGCGTGGAGCGTGCTCGGCGGTATCGCGCAGGCGACCTCGCGGATCGGCATCGCGACGGGGCTCACCTGCCCGATCATTCGCTACCACCCCGCGATCATCGCGCAGGCAGCGGCAACGATCGGCGTGATGTCGAAAGGCCGGTTCACCCTGGCCGTCGGCGCCGGCGAGCGCCTGAACGAGCATATCACCGGGGAGCGCTGGCCGTCGACGCCGGAACGCCACGCCATGCTCGGCGAGGCGATCGAGATCTTCCGCATGCTCTGGAAGGGTGGCGTGCACAGCTTCGAAGGAGACTGGTACGTCGTCGATCACGCCCGCCTCTACGACCTGCCTGACGAGCCCATAGACGTCATCGTGGGCGTGAGTGGCCCGGCGTCGGTCGCTCTGGCCGTCGAGGCGGCCGACGGCATCATGGCGACAGAGCCCAAGGCCGAGCTGGTCGGAAGCTTCCGCGAGGCGAAGCAGGGCCCCGCCTATGCGGAGGCGGTCCTTTCCTATGCGGAGACCGAGCAGGCGGGGCTGGAACAGGCCCATGAGACGTTCCGCTTCTCGGCGCTGGGCTGGCCGGTCAACAGCGAGCTGCGCGATGTCGACGGCTTCGAGTCTGCCTCCCGGTTCGTCCGTCCCGAGGATCTGGCGGATGCGATCGCCGCCGGGCCGGATGTCGAGGCGCATCTCGCGGTCATTCGCCACTATGCCGATGCCGGCTTCGATCATGTGGTGCTGACCTGCCCGGGGCAGCAGCAAAAGCGGTTCATCGAATTCTTCGAGACGGAGCTTCGCCCGCGTCTCTAGCGGCGCTCGGACAAGATGGCTTCATCGGTCCGGCCGTTCGCTCGCGTCACCGATACGGACGCGATATCGTCGCGTCGACTCGTCCCGGTGCCCGTTGGGCAGACAGGAAGGAGCCATCATGACCGATATCAAGCATCCCGCCGCGGACGCCCTGAACGACGAGCGCACCTATGCCGCCGACATCGACATGAGCCGTGATGCGGCCGAGCAGGCGACGCCCAGGAAGCCCGCAGGAAAGCGGTCGAAGGACGAAATCGAGCGGGACAATGCCGACGCAATCGCGGCCGCAACATCCCAGACCGGCCAGACATGAGTTCGTTACAGGGCGATGGCGATCCGAGGGTCAGCGTTTCCGTTGGCCAGCCGGATTGATAGTGTCGCCGTCCGTGTCATGGCCAATCCCTGGATCACCCTTTTTGCGCTGGGCCTCGTGCAGTTCCGCGTCGGTGAGTGACGGATCTCCCAAGGTCTCGGGCCGGTTTGCGCTTTTCGGCAGTGCCGGACGATCATGCTTGGGTCCGGGCATGTCAGTTCTTGCGAAACATCAGGAATCCGTAGGGGCGGAAATCGTCAGCTCGCCCGGGCCGTTCCGACCGCTGATCGCGACGACCTTCCGCCCGCCGTCCCATAGTTCGATACGGTAATCGCCCGCCTCGTCGAGCGCGCGGCCGATTGCCTCGTCATCGCTGAATGCCTCGATATTCTCGACGCTGCGGATGTCCCCGGTCAGCGCATTCATGCGATAGAGTCGATAGATATTGGGTATCCCCGTCATGGGTCTGTTCATGCCGAATGCCGGCGGAAGCAGCTGCGAAATCTGCCCTTCCGCCGAATTCATGTTGTCGAATGCCACCGGCATCGAACGAAAGCCGGTAGCGACGATGGTCGGGTTCAATCCTGTTCGATCGACTTGATCAGGGCCTCGGTGAAAGCCGGAATGTCGTCCGGCTTGCGGCTGGTGATGAGCTTGCCGTCCACCTGCACTTCCTTGTCGACGACCTCGGCACCGGCATTACGCAGGTCGGTGCGGATAGAGGGCCAGCTCGTCACGGTGCGACCATCGATCACATCGGCCTCCGCCAGCAGCCATGGTCCGTGGCAGATCGCCGCAACCGGCTTGTCGGCCGCGAAGAAGGCGCGAACGATGGCAAGGGCGTCCTGCTCCATCCGCATCGTGTCGGGATTGCCGACGCCGCCAGGGATCAGCAGCGCATCATAGTCGTCGGCCTCGACCTCACCCAGCGTCAGGTCCGGCGTGATCGTCTCGCCTTCGTCGCTGTCGTGCACCACGCCCTGGATCGGATCCTTCTTGATGGACGCCAATGTCACCTGCGCGCCGGCGTCCAACAGGCTGGCACGCGGCTTGAACAGTTCGCTGTTCTCGAAACCGTCGGTTGCGAGGATGAGCACCTTCGATTTGTCGATCATCGGCATACGTCTCTCCTGTGGCTGGATTTGCCAACCTCAACGGACTGTCCGTGCCGCCGTTCCGTGCCAAGCCACGGCTCGTTCTATTGATCGCACCAGACGTTCATCGCCCCGGTCTGACGGGCTTCTCGCCGACCTCGGGTCTGTCAGTGGGGGCCTGACGGGGCTTGGGGGCGCCGGCCTGGGCGGCCTGTCCAACCCCGGATTCCGCGGCACCCTCGGCCTCTGCATCATGCCCTCCAAAATCCTCGTCGCCCTTGCTGGGGCCTTTGGCGCGGTCGATATCATCGGGCGAAGCGCTGCTGTGGCTGCGATCTGCCATGGTCATGCCATCCTCCAATACATCCAATGGAGCATCATCAACGAACGAAACGGGGTAACGCGCCCTTATTGCCGACTGTGGAAGCTCCGCAGGTCTGATTGGGCGATCAACCGGCATGAACGGCGGCGCCGGTGGGCCCAAGGACCCAGTCCACGCGTTGATCGGGCTTCCAGGAGACAGGAGGTCATTGTGACCGACCGCAAAGCCGATGGTGCGATGGCCGCACATCCGGTGCCACCCGTGCGCGAGGCTGACGACGCCCAGGACCATCCCGCTTTGCGCGAGAATCCGTCAGACGAGCAGGCGATGGCGGATATCACCAACGACGAGAGCTTTCCCGCGTCCGATCCGCCATCACACGCATCCGTTCGCCATGGCGAGCCTGCTATTTCGTCCGGATATGACGAGCGGGCAGAAGCGCGATTGACCCGGCGGGCCGGCGAGCGCTCCGGAAATGCCGATGACGATACGATCCTGACGGGAACCGAGGCCAGCGGCGGCAAGACGCTGGGGGCCATGCGCTACGTGCTCGGAATTTCGCTGATCGCGATCATCGTCATTTTCGCCGCTCTGCTTGTGATCTACCGCTGACGACGGGGATCGAGCTCTTCGGGCCGGCGCCCGGAAAGCTGGGCGCGGGCGTCGCAGGGCAGGCGCGACCTGCTCGCTGTTGTAGCCCGACTAATCATCGGCGTGGGTCGCGCCGCGCCGGTTTGGCATGCTGGATCCCTCTTCCGACGGCGGCTCGGCGAGCTTCGGCATGAGCCTGCTCAACATGCGATCCACGGTCAGAAGCAGGATCGCGATCAGCGCGGCGATCGCGACGAGACCGAATTGGCCCGCGCCCGCGCCGATACCCACCGCAGCCGCCATCCACAGGCTCGCCGCGGTCGTCATGTTCTTCACGCCGCGACCGCGGATGAAGATCAGGCCGCCGGCGATGAATCCGATGGCCTGCGCGAGGCCTTGGATGACGCGCAACGGGTCGCTCGCGCCGCCCTCGTGCTTGAGCTCCAGAAACAGGAGCAGGGACGATATCGTGATCATCGCCGAGCTCAACGCCACCAGCGCGTGGGTCCGCATGCCGGCGTCATGACCATGCCATTCACGCTCGAAGCCCAGCGCGAGGCCAATCGCTGCCGCCACTGCTAGGCGCAGCAGCATCGCCAGCCAGTCCTGAGGATCGATCATCCGGAGACTATGCGCTGTGCCGGCCTCACCAGGCAAGCCGGCGAAGGATCATCCTCGTACCGCTTTGCGCGAACAGGCTTGCGCATCCAATCGCGCCAGCGGACGTTGGGAAGCCGCATAAGGGGGACCGATGGGCCACGCGTTCGACGACGAGCTTGCCAACATATTTCCCGGCACGAGCGAAATGGCCCGGGTGATGCGGGAGCACGACTGGGAAGGCACGCCCCTGGGCGACCCTCGCGACTGGCCCGATGCGCTCAAGATTCCGCTGCGGATGCTGCTGACCTCGCGGTTCGAGATGTGGCTCGGCTGGGGACCGGAGCTCCATTTCTTCTACAACGACGCCTACATTCCGACGCTGGGGATCAAGCACCCGGAGATGCTGGGTCGTCCCTTTCGGGAGGTGTGGTCGGAGGTCTATGCCGACGTCGCCGATCAGGTCGAGCGGGTGCAGGCCGGCGAGGCGACCTGGAACAAGGCGATGCTCCTCCTGCTGGAGCGGAGCGGCTATCCGGAAGAGACCTACCACAGCTTCTCGTACAGTCCGCTCTTCGGATCGGATGGCGCGGTATGCGGATTGCTGTGCATCGTCAGCGAGGAGACGGCGCGCATCATCAACGAGCGTCGGCTGGAAACCCTGCGCCGCCTCGGTGCTGAGCTCGCCGGCGCGAAGGACAAGGCCGCGATCCATCAGGCGGCGCAGTCGGTGTTCGCGACCAATCGCCGGGACTTCTCGTTCGCCGCCCTGGAATTTGCGGGCGGGGAGCCAGGCGGGGACGATCGAGGCATCCTCGAGCAGGTGCGAGCGATCCTCCCTACCGATCTCGGGCAGGGCGGAGAGATCATCGCGCTTCCGTCCGGTACAGACTGGCCGATTGGCGACTGGGATCGTCCGGCAACGAGCGCGATCGCGATTGCCATTCCGGGTGCGGTCGGGGAGCCGCATGCCGGAACTCTGGTCCTGGGTCTCAATCCCTATCGGGCAGAGGATCCCGAGATCCTGCATGTCGCCCAGCTGATCGCCGGCCAGATCGGCGGCGCGCTGGCCGGTATCGCGACGCTGCAGGCGGAACGGCGCCGCGCCGATCGGATCTGGAGCGTGTCGCGCGACCTCATCGTAGTGGTCGATGCCGACGGCCTGTTCCGCTCGGTCAGCCCGTCCTGGACGCGAATCCTTGGCGATCCGGTGGACGAGGTCGTTGGCCAGCCATTTGCCGACTTCATGCATCCTGACGACATTCCGGGCAGCAACGATGCGCTCGCGCGGGCGGTCGGTGGACAGGAACTCAACGACTACGAGAACCGCTTCCGTTCGGCGGACGGCAGCTATCGGCGGATCGAATGGCATACGACGCTGGAGAACGGGCTCGTCTATGCCTATGGCCGCGACGTCACGGAGCGCCGCCGCGTGGAAGAAGCGCTTAGCGAAAGCGAGGAGCAGTTCCGCCATCTCGTCCAGGGCGTGACCGACTATGCGATCTACATGCTCGACCTCGAAGGCCATGTGTCGAGCTGGAACGAGGGCGCGCGCCGCATCAAGGGCTATGAGCCGGATGAGATCATCGGCGAGCATTTCTCCCGCTTCTACACGGATGAGGATCGCGCGCGGGGCGAGCCCGATCGTGCGCTGGAGACGGCGCGCCGGGAAGGGCGCTTCCTCGCCGAAGGCTGGCGGGTTCGCAAGGATGGCGAGCGTTTCCGCGCCAGCGTGGTGATCGACGCGATCCGCAACGACGAAGGCCGCCCGATCGGCTTCGCCAAGATCACCCGCGACATCACCGAGAAGGAGGAAGCCCAGCGGCAGCTGGAAACGGCGCGCGAGACGCTTTTCCAATCCCAGAAGATGGACGCGATCGGCCAGCTCACGGAGGGCGTCGCGCATGACTTCAACAACCTGTTGATGGCGGTGCTGAGCAGCCTCGAACTGCTCGGCAAGCGTCTGCCGGATGATCCCTTGTCGCGCAGGCTGCTGAGTAACGCCACCGAGGAGGCAAAGCGCGGCGCAACCCTGACGCAGCGCATGCTGGCCTTCGCGCGGCGCCAGGAGCTCAACGTCGACACCGTCGACCTGCCGCAGCTGCTGTCCGGCATGAACGATCTGGTGCAGCGCTCGATCGGGCCGGAATGGCCGATCTCGACGAATTTTCCGCTCAAGCTTCCCGCGGTGCGGGCGGATGCCAACCAGCTCGAGATGGCGCTGCTCAATCTCATCGTGAACGCCCGCGATGCAACGCCGGGCGGCGGTCCTATCCTGATATCGGCGACCTGCGAGGATCTGCCGGCCGGTCCTGGCACCAAGCTGAGCGCGGGCGCCTACGTCCGGCTCGTCGTGAAGGACCAGGGCAGCGGCATGGATGCCGAGACGCTGCGGCGCGCGACCGAACCCTTCTACACGACCAAGGGGGTGGGGAAGGGGACCGGCCTCGGCCTGCCGATGGTGCATGGGCTGGCGCAGCAGATCGGAGGATCGTTCGAGCTGTTGAGCGAGATCGGCGCCGGCACCAATGCCGTCCTCTGGCTGCCGGTGGCGCCGCAGGAGGCCGGTTCGTCGGAGCCCATCATCGTCGAGATGGAAACGCCTGAAGTCCGACGGCTGAGGATTCTCGCGGTCGACGATGATGCGCTTGTGCTGATCAACACCGTCGCCCTGCTCGAGGATTTAGGGCACGAGGTCGTCGAGGCGGACACGGCGGAGGAAGCGCTGGAGCTGTTCCGCCAGCGCGAGGATATCGACCTGCTCGTCACCGACCAGGCGATGCCCAACATGACCGGCGCGGACCTGATCACGGCGGTCGATGCGTTGAGGCCCGGTATTCCGGCGATCATCGCCAGCGGATATGGCGAAGGCGTGTCGGCGGGCCGCGAGGTCGTGCGACTCGGCAAGCCGTTCAACCAGGGGCAACTCGCTCGGGCCATCGCGGAGGCCGTCGAGCCCGATGTCGTCCCGCGCGATCGGACGGTCGGGACATAAGCGACCGCCGCCGGGATCGGTCCCGACGGCGGGTGGAACTCCGTAACGGTGCGAGCGGCTTACTTGCCGTGCTGGCCCGAGCCCGGCGCACCGGTCTTCGGCGCCTTACCATCCTCGATCCGACCTTCGTTGCGAAGATCGCGACCTTCCTGGGCCTTCTGCTGGCTCTCCGGGGTCTTGCCGTGCTCGTGGGCTTCCTCCTTCACGTAGCCGGCGGCTTCCTTGATCTTGCCTTCGACGCTCATCCTCGTCTCCTTTCCCGACAGTTCGATCTGTCTCGCAGAAGAACCGGGAGGACCGTGTCGAAGTTCCGGTCATTCGGCTCATCCCTGTGTTTTATCGTGATTTTCTAACTTCGATTAAGGGCGCGGCACCGATCGCCGGTCCGCGCATTATGCGAACATGCTCCCATCCGTGGCCTTCGTCGGCGCTGGGCCGACCACCATCTACACGCTCCACGCGCTCGTCTGCCGCGCGACCGGGCCGTTTGCGCTGACGATCTTCGAGGAGCAGACCGTCGCGGGCCGGGGAACGCCCTATCGGCCCGGATGGAACGATCCCGCCATGCTCTCCAATATCGCCAGCATCGAGCTGCCGCCTCTGGAGGAGACGCTGGTTGCCTGGCTTGACCGCCAGCCGGCCGATCACCTGCGCACGTTCGGGATCAACCGCCGCGACATCGACGATCGTGGCTTCTATCCTCGGCTCGCGCTCGGCGAGTATCTGCGCGATCAGTTCGAGGCGACGATCGATCGCGCCCGTGGGCAGGGTATCGAGGTAGACGTCCGGACGCGGTGCCGTGTCACCGACGCCGTCAACGTGGAGGATGGCATCCGGCTGTCCGTGACGCCGAAGGACGGAGAGACGTTCGAAGCCCGCTTCGATCATGTCGTGATGGCGACCGGGCACCAGTGGCCCGAAGAGCCCGAGGTGCGGCCGGTCTATTTCCTCAGCCCATGGCCCGCCGCCGCCTTGTCGAGCATTCCTCCCTGCAACGTGGGCATCAGGGGAAGCTCGCTGACGGCGATCGACGCTGCGGTCGCGGTCGCCGTCGAGCATGGTGATTTTGTCGAAGGGGAGGAGCGGCTGGACTATCGACCCGCTCCCGGAACGGATGCATTCCGCATCACGATGATGTCGCGAAAGGGGCTGCTGCCCGAGGCCGACTTCTTCCACCCGATCCCTTACGAACCCTTGGCGATCTGCACGAAGGAGGCGATCGAAGCGCTCGTCGCCGATCAGCCCGACGATCTGCTCGAACGCGCCTTCGCGCTCTTCAAGGCCGAGCTCGCGCACGCCGATCCCGCTTATGCGGACGCCGTCGGCCTCGAGCATCTGGACATCGAGGATTTCTGCGATCGCTTCTTCGCCGAGCGGATGGCGGCCGATCCTTTCGACTGGGCGGAGCGCAATCTCGAAGAGGCGAAGCGGAATTTCGAGTCCGAAACCACGGTGCCCTGGCGCTACGCCATCCTGCGGATGCACGAGGCGATCGAGCCGATCGTGCCGTACCTCGACGAAGACGCGTTCGCGCGCTTCTCGCATCGTTGGAAGCCGGTCTTTGTCGACGACTATGCGACCGTTCCGCATGAATCGATCGAGCGGATGCTGGCTCTGCACCGTGTAGGCAAGCTCGACCTGCTCGCGCTCGGCGACGATTATCGCATCGACAGCCATCGCCGGGAAGGTGGGGCGACCCTTTCGCTGGGTGGTGAGGACATCCATTTCCCCGCCTTCATCGAGGCGACCGGCCAGCGGCTGCTCGCGGCCAAAGAGTTCCCCTTTCCATCGCTGCGCCGACAAGGGATCATTCGCGACGAGCCCTCGTCCGATGACGGGCCACCGCGCGGCATCGCGATCGACGACCAATTCCATCCAGTGTCGGGAGAGCTTCCGAAGGATCGCCTCTTCTGCCTGAGCCTGCCCTATATCCTCGGCCGTCACCCGTTCAGCCAGGGCCTCACCAGCTCACACGAAATGGGCGAGATCGTTGGAGAGGAACTGGCGAACGCCATTGCGGGTAGGGTCAATGAACCACCCGAGCAGGACACAGTCCGGGAGGCCGCGACCTCATGAAGCTTTTCGCCATCTATATCGGCGGCGAGCACGCCCGAGCGAACATCGAGGTGCACGACATCCGCTTCGTCGTCGCGCAATCGCTTCAGGACACCCATGACGAGTTGCATCGCCAATGGTGGGGAAGGCCGGGCAGCTTGCACATCGACTGCTGGGCCGAGATCGATCATGCCGACGGCTTCGACATATCACTCCGGCCCGAGCCTTATGATGGGCCCGAGAGGCTCTATTATGTCAATCTGGGTGGGTATGATCCGGCCGATTTCTCGGAGAAGCATCGCAACATCTTCGTTGTGGCGGACAGCGTGGCAAAGGCCAAGGCGCGTGCGCTGCGATCGGTTAAGGGCTGGGACGCCGCGCACCGCGACGACCTCTACGAGGCGGAACAGGCCTTCGCGCTCGACCGGGCGGCAGGCGACCAGCGCCTGCACATCCACCTCACGCCCTGCGCCGAAGAACGTCCGCTTCGTTTCACCTGCGAATATATCCCCTTGAAAAACAAGGCCAAGGACATCGCTTCCCCCTGAAATGGCGGACATTCTGCGAGCGCCGCGCGTTGGGCTGCGAGACGAGAGGAGAGCCGCCATGCCCCAGGGCGACAAGAGCAGCTACACCGACAAGCAGAAGCGCCGTGCCGAGCATATCGAGGAGAGCTACGAAAAGCGCGGCACGCCCAGGAAGGAGGCCGAAGCGCGCGCCTGGGCCACCGTCAACAAGGAAACCGGCGGGGGCAAGAAGTCCGGCTCCGGCCGCGGCAAGCCCGAGAATCGCAGCACGTCCTCACGTGGTGGCAAGGCGCACAAGTCCGGCTCGGCAGAGCAGCGTTCGGCCGCGGCCCGCAAGGGCTGGGAAACCCGCCGCCGGAACGGCAACGCGTGACGAAGCAACGCGACGACGATCCGCGGATCGAGCCGTTCGAGGGACCGGCCGGCGGCTGGGGGTCGGTGCGCTCGCTCGCCGACATCCTGCCGCGCGAGCATCTGGGGCCGGAGGGCTATCGCGAACTCGCCCGCCAGAACAAGCCGGACGGCTTCATGTGCGTCAGCTGCGCCTGGCCCAAGCCCGCCGACCACCACCCGGCCGAATTCTGCGAGGAAGGTGCCAAGGCGACCGCCTGGGAATTGACCCGCTATCGCGCCACGCCCGATTTCTTCGCCGAGCACACGCTGACCGAGCTGCGGGGGTGGAAGGATTACGATCTGGAGCAGCACGGTCGGTTGACCCACCCCATGCGCTACGATCCCGCAACCGACAAATATGCCGCGGTGGGATGGGACGACGCCTTCGACGAGATCGGGCGGGAACTGAGGTGCCTCGATCCCAAGTCGGTGGTCTTCTACTCCTCGGGCAGGACCAGCCTCGAGGCGTCCTACATGTACGGGCTGATGGCGCGCATGTTCGGCAACCAGAACCTGCCCGACAGCTCCAACATGTGCCACGAATCCACCTCCGTGGGGCTGAAGGCCGCCATTGGCGTGCCGGTCGGCACGACGCAGCTGAAGGATTTCGAGAAGACCGACGCGATCTTCTTCTTCGGCCAGAATGTCGGGTCCAACGCGCCGCGCATGCTGCACGACCTGCGCGCCTGCCGGAAGCGCGGCGTCGAGATCGTCACGTTCAATCCGCTGAAGGAGCGCGGGCTGGAGCGCTTTACCGATCCGCAGAATCCGATCGAGATGGCGACGCTCCGGGAAACCGCGATCTCTACCCAATATCATCAGCTGCGCGCCGGAAGCGACATCGCCGCGATCATCGGCATCTGCAAGTTCCTGATCGACTGGGACGATCTGGCCAAGGCCGATGGCGATCTGCCGGTGCTCGATCACGATTTCATCGCGCAGCACACCACGGGTTTCGAGGATTTCGCCGCCGCCGTTCGCAAGACCGCCTGGGCCGACATCGAGCGCGAGACCGGGCTCGCTCGCGAGGAGCTGGAGGCATCTGCCCGGATCTACGCCAAGGCCAAGGCAGTGATGGCGATCTACGGTATGGGCATCACCCAGCACGTCAAGGGCGTCGAGAACGTCCGGATGATCGTCAACCTGCTGCTCCTGCGCGGCAATGTCGGCAAGCCGGGTGCCGGGCCGACACCGGTGCGCGGACACAGCAACGTCCAGGGACAGCGCACCGTCGGCATCACCGAGAAGACCGAGCTGGTTCCGGTCGAGAAGCTGGAAAGCAGTATGGCTCAAGGCCCGCGGAGAAGG
>BACX01000123.1 GCA_000333335.1 Sphingomonas-like bacterium B12
ATCGGCGTCGTGGTCGACCGGCCAGCGCAGGGCATGGGCGACGCCTCGCAACCACCCCGCATCCTCCTGCTCTACGGGTCATTGCGCGAGCGATCGTTCTCGCGCTTGGCGGTAGAGGAGGCGGCGCGATTGCTTCAGCTCTTCGGTGCCGAGACGCGCATCTTCGATCCGTCGGATTTGCCGCTTCCCGATCAGGTGAAAGGGGACTCGCCAGACCTGTTCGCGCAGATCGCGGCGTTCGGAGAAGGTGAGGAAGTCCTCGACGTCGCCACGATTGAGCGTGAAGCGATAGCCTGCGGTTCCGGCCTGCTCGGCGCGGCGGGCAGCGGCCGAGCGAACGGCGTCCGGCAACCCGTCGAGATCGTTCCCGGTGAGCAGGAGCGCCCAGTCCGCATTGGCCGCCATCACATTGTGGCCGAATTGCACGGACAATTCGCCCAGGCGGACGTCGATCTCGGCGAAGCGGTGCTTCGCGGACGGGTCGAGCAGCGCCCCGCCCGCCACGAACCCGCGATAGCTGTTCTCGACGAGCCGGCGCTCTTCCGGACCCAGGGCCTCGCGCGCCTGCCAGACAGCCGCGACCCGGGCGAACAGGCGGGGATCATGGTCGATCCGTGTCGCATGGCGGGTCAAGCGGGCGGATATATCGGGTTCGATCGCACGCAGGGCCTCGTCTGCCTGAGCCGAGGACAGGGTCCAGAACACTCGCCGCACGCGCGCGAGCCTAGCCCCGGATCGCTCGATCGCTGCCACCACGTTGTCGAAGGTGGGAGCGTCCGCCGCATTGGCGATCGCCTCGATCTCGGCCTCATGGTCGCGGAGAACCACCTCGAGCGCGGGGAGGAAGTGTCGCGCCTCGATCCGGTCGAAGGGCGGCGCACCAAAGGGGTCGTCCCACGGGTCGAGCAGTGGATTCGTCATGCCCGGACCCCTCGATCAGCCGCCCACCACTTCATCGGTATGCACCTCGAATTTCGCCAGCCGCGCCGGGCCGAAAGCGGTGGTCAGCGCCGTATCCGTCGCGTCGCGCCCACGCGCCATCAGGATGCGCCCGATCCGGGGCCGGTTGTGACGCGCGTCGAACGTATACCAGCGCCCGCCGAGAAACACCTCGAACCATGCCGAGAAATCCATCGGTGCGTCGACCGGCGGGATGCCGATGTCGCCGAGATAGCCGGTGCAGTAACGGGCCGGGATATTCATGCAGCGGCACAACGTGACCGCGAGATGCGCGAAGTCGCGGCAGACGCCCTTCTGCTCCTGGTGGGCTTCCCAGGCGGTCTTGCTCGCCCGCGCGTGCTGATAGCCGAACTCGATGTGATTGTGGGTGAACTCGACGATCGCCTGCACTCGCTGCCAGCCGGGTGCGACGTCGGAAAAGAGCTGCCAGGCCGTGTCGGCGAGCCGCTCGGTCTCGCAATAGCGGCTGGCGAGCAGGAAGGGCAGGACGTCGTGTGGCAGATCCTCGATCGCCCACTGCCCGGCATCCTCCGCGATCGGATCGGGCTCGCCGGTATCCTCGATGAGAAGATCGCAGCGGATGTCGAGCCCGCCTGCCGGCACGACGAGACGCGTGCAGGTGTTCCCGAACGTATCCAGGAAGTCGTAGACCGGGATTTCCGGCGCAGTCACGATCCGATGTGTCGTTCTAAGATCGCGCAGGCGCGACGGATGGACGCTGAGCAGCGCCATCATCGGCACCGGCGCATCGGCCTCGAAACGGATATCATAACCGGTGCGGATCAGCATCAGGCGCGACCTTGCAGGAGGTGGGGGTTGAGGGTGGTGGCGGCGGCCGCGATCGGCGGGGTCTGCCCGTCCATCGCGATCTCGACCGAGACGTCCATGCCGCCATAGCTGCCGGGAAAGCCGCTGAAGGTGCCCGACAGGGGCACTGCCTGATAGGGATCTCGGGCGACCGCGACACGGACCAGGCCGACCGAGCCGACGATGCCGTTGGTGGGATCGAATTCGATCCAGCCCGAGCCCGGTAGGAAGATGCGCACCCAGGCGTGCGTATTGCCGCCGCCGACCTGGCCTTCGCGCGCGCTCGGCGCGTAGACGTAGCCCGACACGAAGCGCGCGGCGAGGCCGAGCGCGCGGGCCGCCTCGATCATCAGCACCGCATAGTCCCGGCACGTGCCCTGGCGCTTCTGCAGCGTCTCGAGCGGCGTCTGCGTACCCTTTTCGTGGCGCGGGATGTAGGTGAGATCGCGCCGAATCGCGCGCGTCATATCGGTCAGCATCGCCAGCGTGTCGGTCTGGCCGTCGCGGCGCACGAACTGTCCCGCCCAGTCGTCGATCACGCGATAGGGATCGTGGTGGCCGCGCTCGATCGACCGGAGCAGATCGGGCATATCCTCGGACGAGTAGGTGAAGGGGTAGCAGCGCGCATAATCCTCCACCTCGACGGCGCTCGCCTCCATAGGGATATGCTCGAGCCNGACGTGGCTCGCGAAGCGCAGGGTGTCGGACCTCCTGTCGAACGGGCGATGGCGACCGATTTGCGAAGACGTCTTGAAGCCACGCAAGCGGGTCGGCGGCGGGT
>BACX01000122.1 GCA_000333335.1 Sphingomonas-like bacterium B12
GAGCATGCGTCCCGGGATCTCATAAGCCACTGCGACGTTTGCGCTTTCATGCCGACCGCAATCCATCAGCTGGACCTTCCGTCAACGGCGAAGGCCGTCAGGATCGAGGTGCGGGTAGGGGCCGCCCATTGGACGGTCGATCTCGATCACCGGGTGCTGGCGGCGCTGGATTGCCCGTCGGGCGAGATGGAACCGGAGACGGTCCATCGCGTCATGGAAAATGTCAGGGCGAAGGCAGTGGAAATGCGCTGGTATGGCGGCGGCCAGATCTCGCTCGAACCGTCCGATCTCGTACTCCCTGTGCCGGAACCCATCCGATCGACGGATGGCAGCGAGATACCCCGCGCTCCGTGGTTCTGCGTCATGGCGATCGGGCCCCTGCCGGCAGGCGTGCCCAAGCTTCGGGTCGTCGACTGATCGACTTGAGCCTAGGTCGAAGACTCGGCCTCGAGCCCGCGAGTTTGCAGAAGGAACCGCTCGTTCGGTTCCCGCCCCCTGAACGCGACGAAGCTCTCCATCGCGTCCCTCGTATCTCCCCGGGCGAGCACCTCCTGCCGGAACCTGTTGGCCGTGGCCGGATCGAACAAACCGGCATCCTCGAACGCTGCGAACGCATCGGCATCCAGCACTTCGGACCAGAGGTAGCTGTAATAGGCCGCCGCATAACCGCCATCGAAGATGTGCGTGAAGTGAGGAAGCCTGTGGCGAATGCCGATCGCCTCGGGCATCTGGATCCGTTCGAGCGTTGCCTGCTCATTGTCGCGGACGTCGACGTCGCCATCCCGTCGATTGTGGATGTCGAGGTCGACGATCGACGCTCCTGCAAGCTCCACCGTGGCGAAACCCTGCCCGACCTGCTCGCCGCGACCGATCGCCTCGATCAGTTCGGAGGGCACGCCGAATTGGCCGAGTATCTCGGGCGAGACGATCCAATGCTCCATGAACTTCGAGGGGAATTCGACGAAGTCCCTCGCGACCGCGGTGCCGGAAAGGCTCGGATAGGTCACTCTTGAAAGCAAGGCGTGGAGAGCGTGCCCGAACTCGTGGAAGAGCGTGCGTGCTTCATCGAGCGAAAGGCGGGTGCCGTCGTCGAGCTTGGCGAAATTGGCGACGGTATAGATGATCGGCAGAACTGACCCGTCCATCCGCTCCTGCACGCGGAGCGACCCCATCCAGGCGCCGCCATGCTTTTCGGGCCGCGCGATATAGTCGGTGTAGAGAAGCCCAACGTCGCCCTGGTCGTCGCTCACCGCCCAGGCTCGGACGTCGTCGTGCCACGTCGGTATGTCGATCCGCTCGGCGAAGCGGAGATCGTAGAGCCGTCCTGCGCATTCGAACGCCGCCGCGCGAACCTTGTCGAGCGTCAGATCCTGTTTGACCGCGCCGCCGTCGAGGGCGAGTTGCTCGCGCCGTTGTCGCTCGGCGAAGAAGCGCCAGTCCCAGGCCTCGATGGCGAAGTCGGCCAGCGCGTCCAGTTCCGATTTTTCCCGCAACGCATGATGGCGGGCGCCGGTCCATATCCGTTCGAGGAGCGCCATGGCGGCGTCGGGAGAGCGGGCCATGCTGTCCTCGAGTTTGGCCTCGGCGTAGGTGGCGAAGCCGAGCAGTCGCGCGCGCTCGTGACGGAGCGTGACGATCTCGTCGATGATCGGCCAGTTGTCGTGAGCGCCGCCGTCGCAGCGGCCGGTGAAGGCTCGCCAGACCTGTTCGCGCAGATCGCGGCGTTCGGAGAAGGTGAGGAAGTCCTCGACGTCGCCACGATTGAGCGTGAAGCGATAGCCTGCGGTTCCGGCCTGCTCGGCGCGGCGGGCAGCGGCCGAGCGAACGGCGTCCGGCAACCCGTCGAGATCGTTCCCGGTGAGCAGGAGCGCCCAGTCCGCATTGGCCGCCATCACATTGTGGCCGAATTGCACGGACAATTCGCCCAGGCGGACGTCGATCTCGGCGAAGCGGTGCTTCGCGGACGGGTCGAGC
>BACX01000121.1 GCA_000333335.1 Sphingomonas-like bacterium B12
GCTCGCCGATCTCGTCGCCAAGGTGCAGGACGCGATCGACAACGGCCAGGGCTTCGCCGATCTGGTCAAGGCCAACGGCCTCGCCATCGTCGAGACGCCGGCGCTGACCGCCGGCGGCATCGTACCCGACCAGCCCGCTTTCAAGCCGTCCGCCGACGTGCAGCCGCTGCTCGCGCCCGGCTTCAAGACCAATCCGGACGATCCCGCCTCGGTGCAGACCGTGCTGCCCAACGAGCGCTATGCGCTGCTCGCGGTCGGCCATGTCATCCCCGCCGCGCCGATCCCCTTCGCGCAGGTGAAGGCCCGCGTCGCCACCGATTTCACCGCGTCGCGCGCCAACGACCGTGCCAAGGCGATCGCCACCGCGATCCAGGCGAAGGTGAAGGCCGGCACGAGCATGGCCGATGCCTTCAAGACGGCGCCGGTGAAGCTGCCCGCGGTCAACGCGACGCAGGGCCGCCGCATGGATCTCGCCCGCCTGCAGGGCAATGTGCCACCGCCGCTCGCCGCCTTGTTCCGCACCACCGTCGGCTCCGCGCAGATCGTGCCCGCGCCGGGCGGCCAGGGCTGGTACGTGGTCCACGTCAGCAAGGTGACGCCGGCCGACGACAAGGCGCTGGCGCCGGCCACCCAGGCCTCGCGCGGCGATCTGCTGCAGGCGGCGAACGACGAGTATCTGGAGCAGCTCGCCAGTTCGGCCAAGATCGCGGTCGGCGCCAAGCGTGACGACGCCGCCATCATGGCGCTGCGCCTGAAGCTGCTCGGCGCGACCCCGGCCCAGTGAG
>BACX01000120.1 GCA_000333335.1 Sphingomonas-like bacterium B12
GACCTCACCAACCTCGCTGCCGCCTATGGCATCGCCGTGACCGGCGCGATGCTGATCGACACGCTGCTGCTGGCGACTTTGCTGTTCTCGCTGTGGAAGTGGAACAAGATCGGGGCGGGGGCGCTCATCGCGCTCTTCCTGCTGGTCGATCTCGCCTACTTCTCGGCCAACCTGACCAAGGTGCCGGACGGCGGCTGGTTCCCGCTGCTGATCGGCTTCATCGCCTTCACCCTGTTGACCACCTGGGCGAAGGGCCGCGAGCTGATGCTCAAGCGCCTGAACGAGGTGGCGATGCCGGTGCAGGTGTTTGTGAAATCCGCCGCCAATTCGGCCGAGCGGGTTCCGGGCACCGCCGTGTTCATGACCACGGCGCGCGACGGCGTGCCGCACGCGCTGCTTCACAACCTCAAGCACAACAAGGTGCTGCACGAGCGCGTGATCCTGCTGACCGTCCGCATCGAGGACGTCCCCTATGTCAGCCAGGCCTATCGCACGCAGGTGAAGGAGTTCGGGCAGGGCTTCTACCGCATGGTCGTCCACTACGGCTTCATGCAGGAGCCGGACGTTCCGGCCGCGCTCTCCAACGTGCAGGGCATCGGCGCGCCGCTCCGGATGATGGACACCAGCTTCTTCCTCGCCCGCCAGACGCTGATCGCCTCGTCGCGGCCCGGCATGTGGGTGTGGCGCGAGAAGCTGTTCGCATGGATGCTGCGCAACGCGGAAAGCGCGATGGAATTCTTCAAGCTCCCGTCGAACCGCGTGGTGGAACTGGGCAGCCAGGTCGAGATCTAGAAGCGATGACGGGGGAGGCCGCGCCGGTCATCGTCGCGGCCGAGTTCGGCAAAGCGGATTTCGCGTGGCTCGATGGCCTGCGTCGCGCGCACTTTCCGGCCGAGCGCAACGTCCTGCCGGCGCACCTCACGCTGTTTCATCATCTCCCGCCGGCCCTGTTGGCCGAGCTTGATACGCGGCTGAAGGCGGCGATGCGTGCAATCGCGCGGACGTCGGCGACGATCGGCGAGCCGATGCTGCTGGGGCGCGGCGTCGCGCTGCGGGTGCGATGCACTCCGCTGGAGGCGCTGAGGGCCGACCTCGCTGACATTTTCGCAGGCTCGCTTACACCGCAGGACGCGGCCGGCTGGCGTCCGCATGTGACGATCCAGAACAAGGTCGAGCCATCGGTGGCACGGGCGCTGCACGCAGCGCTGTCCGCCGAATTCGGCCAGCCCCGTCCACTCGTGCTGACGGGGCTGGCGACGCATCATTATCGTGGCGGACCGTGGGAGCCGATCGCCCGCTATCGCTTCGTCGGCTGATCCTCAGTCGATCTGGCCCACGCCCTCGCAACTGAGATCGAAGGCGGCGAGGCCGGCCTCGAGATTTTCGGACAGGGTGGGCATGTCCATCAAGAGGTCGATCGCCGGCTCCGCACCGTCGTCCCCCGCTTCCTCCAGCGCATCTTCCCATTCGGAGGCGTCGTAAGTGCCCTGGCCGACCAGCGCGAGCGCCAGCAATTCGATCTGCTGGTCTTCGGCGAGATCGTCGATCGCGGTGCGCAGTTCGTCGACCGCCGTTTCGTCCAGCTCGTCCTCCAGCACGTCGCGCTCGTCGTCCGAATCATCGACCGGATCGTCATTGTCGGGATCGATGCCGGGCACCTGCGCCTCCACCTCGCGCGAGCGGACGATGATGCGGCAGATGATGTCGAGAGGGGTTGCGAGGTTCATCGGTTTTCCTTGGGTCAACGATCCGGCTTTTCGGCGAAACGACGCTTGGGCGCCCCGGTTCCGGACCATTGCGACATCCTGTTGACCAGCCCCGCGCACGCCCCTATAGGCCGCGCTTCCGAGGCGGCGACGCGCCCCTCGAAGCGGCGGGGCGGAGTAGCTCAGCTGGTTAGAGCAGCGGAATCATAATCCGCGTGTCGGGGGTTCAAGTCCCTCCTCCGCTACCAGCCGCCCCGGACCTCAGGTCCGGGGCGTCCCCCACCGGAACTTCGTAGCGACGGCGTATCGCCTCCATCCGAACGCATAAGATCGGCGTAGCTTTTGCCTGTATCCGGGCATTGATGCTTGACCGGGCTATCGATTGCGATCATCGGCTGACGCCTCAACCAACCCCTCGAACGAGGCCGTCCCACCCCATGTCCAGCGACAGTTCCAGTAGCGCCGCGCGGGCGACGGGGGTGATCGGCTAGCCGCACGCCACTCGTCCCTCGCGCGGACGAAAGGTGTGCCCATGAACAAGTTCGTTTCCAGCGCGATGGCGCTGTTTCATGCCGATCCCCTCGTCCGCGCGGCGGACATGGCGGAGGCCTTCGCCCGTCTGTCTCCGGCCGCTGCCGCCGACGATCTCGGCAGGCTGTCGATCGACAAGGCCGTCGCCGCCCTCGATCGTCCGGAATTCGTCGGCGCGGGCCTTGCCCTCGCGGCGATGCCCACGGGGCGGGCCGCGGCGCTGCTGCACGAAATGTCGGCCGATCGCGCCGCGGACAGCCTGGCGGAGATGTCGCAGGGCGATCAGGACCGGTTGCTCGATGCGCTGAGCCCGGATGTCCGTGCCGGTCTCGGCCGGCTGCTCGCGTGGCCGGAGGACAGCGCCGGCGGTATGATGACCACCGAATATGTCGCCGTGCCCTGCACCGCGACGGTGGCCGAGACGCTGCGCCACATCCGCGACATCGAGCGCACGCGCGAGACGGTCTATTCGATCTTCGTCGTCGATCCGCAGAGCGAGACGCTGATCGGCACCGTCTCGCTGCGCCGGATCGTCACCGCCGATCCGGCCGACGCCGTGATCAAGCTCGCGCGCGGGCGCACGCCCGTCACCGTCGCTCCGGATGCGTCGCGCGAGGATACCGCCCGCCTGATCCGCCGTCACGATCTGCTCGCGGTGCCGGTGGTCGATGCGCAGCGCCGGATGCTGGGCATCGTCACCGTGGACGACGTACTCGATGCGATCGTCGAGGCGCAGACCGAGCGCGCGCAGCGTTTTGGCGGCGTCGAGGCGCTCGACCGCCCGTATCTCGATACCGGGTTCGGCACGATGATCCGCAAGCGCGCCGGCTGGCTCTGCGCGCTGTTCCTCTCGGAGATGCTGACCGCCAGCGCGATGCAGCATTTCGAGGGGGAACTGGAGCGCGCGATAACGCTCACCCTGTTCATCCCGCTGATCATGAGTTCGGGCGGCAACAGCGGCAGCCAGGCGACATCGCTGATCATCCGGGCGCTGGCGCTGGGGCAGGTGAGGCTGCGCGACTGGTGGCGGGTGGCCCTGCGCGAACTGCCGGCCGGGCTGGTTCTCGGCGCCATTCTTGGCGTCGTCGGCGTGGCGCGGATCACGCTCTGGCAGCAACTGGGCTTCTACGATTACGGCACCCACTGGCCGTTGATCGCGCTGACCGTGGGTAGCGGGCTGGTCGGCATCGTCACCTTCGGGTCGCTGGCCGGATCGATGCTGCCGTTCCTGCTCCAGCGGCTCGGTTTCGATCCGGCCAGCGCCTCGGCACCGTTCGTGGCGACGCTGGTCGATGTCACCGGCCTGATCATCTACTTCTCGATCGCGCTGGTGATCCTGAGCGGGACGCTGCTGTAGACAGAGAGGCGGATACCCTACGCCTTGCTTATGACAGGGGGTCGGCTTCGCTCTCGCTATTCAATGCCGGCCCCACCTATCTGATCGTCCGCTGACCGCACGCCTTTCGCCTGCGGCCAGAGGGAATGCTGATCATGCCCAGTCACCCGTTCGGGGTGCGTACCCCTTCGCTTTTGATGGTTGGCCAAGATCTGCACGGCCGATGGCTCGTGCAGGATGCGGAAGGCCTGATCGAAGGTTCCTTCCAGTCACGCGACACCGCGCTCGGCTTCGCCAGAGCGGAAAGCGAGATCCATCATCTCCCGGTGGAGATCAGTGCCGGCCC
>BACX01000119.1 GCA_000333335.1 Sphingomonas-like bacterium B12
CTGATCCAGCGCTATGGCCGCTGGGTGAGCTACACGCCGCCGGTCGACGCGGCGACGTGGCCGCTGTGGATCGCGCCGATCCTGCTGCTGGGCATCGGCGGCCTGCTCGCGCGATCGGCGTTCCGGAGGCGGCGAGCATGATCGGCTGGGCGATCTTCGCGATCATGGCGTTCGCCGTGCTCGGCCTGCTGGCCTGGCCAGTGAAGCTCGGCAAGCCGGCGCTGATGCTGGTGGCCGCCGCCCTGTTCACCGCCGCCGCCGGTTACGCATGGCAGGGCGAGCCGGGCCTGGCGGGCGCGCCCGCCGCGGACAAGCCGCAGGAGATGGCGCCGGACACATTGTTCGCCAGCGAGCGGATGCGCTTCCTCAATCACTATGGCGAGACCGGCATCGCGCTCGGCACGGCCGACGCCTTCCATCGCTTCGGCGAGGACGAGGCCTCCGCGTGGCTGCTCCGCAATGCGATCGTCAAGCGACCCGCCGACGTCGATCTGCGCATCGGCTATGCCCATGCTCTGTTCGTGCTGGCACGCGGTCGTATGACGCCGGCTGTCATCCTGGCCTTCGATCGCGCCGACGGGGTGGCGAAGCCCGATAATCCTGCGCCAGCCTATTTCCGAGGCCTCGCTTATCTGGAGGCGGGCGATTTCGATGGGGCGAACCAAGTGTGGCGGACACTTAGAGATGGCCTGCCGACCGGTTCCCCGTGGATCGCGATCATGGATGCGCGCCTCGAATTGCTGGGCCTTCTGCGCCAGCGCGCCGCACAGGAAGGCGCGCCGACGCCCTGACGCCATGTCCCGCCACGGAACGGGCGGACGCGGCTGGCGTTGCAGCAGGGGCAGGGGGGTGCTAGGGCCACGGCCCATCAGCCGGATCGGGGGACCGGCGCGTGGCGGGGAACGTATTTGTGATTGTCCGACGTCATCGTCCTGATCCGATGACCAGCCGATGAACGATCCGCAGGCACAGGCTCCGGATCCGGCCATGCCGCCGAAGCCCGGCGACCAGTCGTTGATCCCGCAGGAGCATCAGCCGCACGCGGGCGAGAGCCTGCTCAAGCTGTCGATCGGCGCGATCGGCGTGGTGTTCGGCGATATCGGCACCAGCCCGATCTACGCCTTCCGCGAAACCTTCGCCGGCCATCACAAGCTGCTGCCCGACGCGCCGCACGTGATGGGCGTGCTCAGCCTGATCTTCTGGTCGATGATGGTGGTGGTGACGCTGAAATATGTCTCCATCATCATGCGCGCCGACAATAAGGGTGAGGGCGGCAGCCTCGCGCTGCTCGCATTGGTGTCGCGATCGCTCAAAGGCGAGAAGCGCTGGACCAAGGGCCTCGTGCTGCTCGGCGTGTTCGCCACCGCCTTGTTCTTCGGCGATTCGATGATCACGCCGGCTATTTCAGTGCTGTCGGCGGTGGAGGGCCTCACCGTCGTCGAGAGCGGGATGGGCGAGTTCGTCATCCCGATCGCGATCGCCATCCTGATCGGTCTGTTCATGCTCCAGGCGCGCGGTACGGCGCGGATCGGTGTGCTGTTCGGCCCGATCATGCTGCTCTATTTCGCGGTGCTGGCGGTGCTCGGCCTCGTCAATCTCGTCGCGATGCCGGGCGTGCTGTGGTCGCTGAACCCGATGCACGCGCTGGCCTTCTTCGCGCACGAGCCGCTGCGTGCCTTCCTCGCGATGGGTTCGGTGGTGCTGGCGGTGACCGGCGCCGAGGCGCTCTACGCCGACATGGGCCATTTCGGGCGCCAGCCGATCCGGGCTTTCTGGCTGGTGTTCGTGTTGCCGGCGCTGATGCTCAATATCTGGGGCGGGGGCGATGATCCTGTCAGTGTCACC
>BACX01000118.1 GCA_000333335.1 Sphingomonas-like bacterium B12
GCACGATAGTCTCCGCAACGTACGATGAACTCGATCGCCCCGCGAGCCGAACCATCGCGGGCTCCGGTACCGAGACATTCCAGTATGACGACCTTGGGCGACTGGTGGCTCATTCCAGCGATCTTGGCGCTTTCACATACTCTTATCTGGGGCAAACCGGCCAACTAACCGAGCGGGCTCTGACCGGCACGACGCTCAAAACCGATCTGAGCTATCTGCCCAATAGCGGGGACCGACGCCTAAAAGAGATCGACAACACGGGCCTCTCTGCCGCCCGTTACTCCAACTTCCAGTTCACGTCGAACGCCGGCAGCCAGATGATCGGTGTCACCGAGGCGAGTGATGCTGCGACCGTCTATCCGGTACCGGCAAGCCAGAGTGCAGGATTCAACAACCTCAACCAGATCACCAGCTTGTCCGGCCAGACATTCACATACGATGCCAATGGGAATGTCACCTCAGATGGCGTTCGGACCTACAGCTGGGACGCCGAGAACCGCCTGATCTCGATCGGCTATACCGCGCAGCCTGGCAAGGCGACGACGTTCACCTATAGTGGTCTTGGTCAGAGGGTCGCGATTACCCGGACGCCGGCTGGCGGCGGGACCGCAATCGCACTCGCCTATATCTGGTGTGGTGCCGGGCCGTGCCAGGCGCGTGATGCCAGCAATACGCCAATCAGGGAATATATCGCCGAAGGCGAATTTATCCCCGGCACTACACCCTTGTCGCTCTACTACGGGATCGACCAGGCGGGCTCGGTTCGTCGGGTCTTTGGCAGCGACGGCAGCGCGCCGGCCTATGCCTATGATCCATTCGGTAATCCGCTGCAGGCACTCGCTCAGGTCACCGACGCCGGGTTCGCCGGTATGTTCACCGATGTCGATAGCGGTCTGAGCCTGACGCTCAACCGCATTTATAATCCCGCGACCGGACGCTGGCTCTCCCGCGATCCACTTGGTGAGGTGCAGCCGCAGGGCGCCAACCTCTATCCCTACGCCGCAAACGATCCGGTCAACATGACCGATCCGCTCGGGTTGTTCTGCCTGCCCGATTGGTGGAAGTTCATGCAGGATCACCCCTATCTTACGGGCGCCGCCGTTGGAGCGGCCACTGCCACCTGCATGGCCACAGGCATCTGTGAATTTCTCGGTGCTGCTGCCGGTACCGCGTGGGCTGGAGACGCTCTTGCCGGAGCATGGGCAGGCGATGCATTGGCAGGTGGCGCAGGCTTAAGTGGTCTTGGCGCGGGATTAGGCGAAGGCGGACTTGCTGGTGCAGGTGCTGACGCCGCAGCGGCGGACGCTGCAGCCGATGCTGGATTGGCTGGTGATGCTGCCGCAGAACCAGGAGCGGCTTCAAACACAGCACCCGATTTTGTTGTTTCGCCGAATGGAACTGCATTCCCTGTACCCGAAGGCGCGACAGGGCCGACGCCGGTCATTAACCCAGCAGGCAATCAGACTGGGAGCGCGTTTACTGGAGGAAATGGGGGAACTAACGGACAGGTGGATACAATGCGTCTTATGGACCCCACTCCGCCTCGTGGATCGTCGCCGGGATATCCCGATGGGTATGTCAAATATGAGAATGGCTCTGGCCAAGGCGTCGATCCCTACACTGGCAGAACCATCTCAAACAAAAATAGTCATTTCCCGTATTAAGGATTTCTAATGGAAAATATCGCAACCCTGCTTTCAGGGAAGACCATAAATGAAATAGTTTCCTTTGATGATTACATTTCGATAGTTTTTAATGGAGGAGAATCGCTTAGTATCTACAACGACTGCAAGGTTGCAAATAAGTCGGGAGATGCGTGTTTTCCATGCCAAATACAGAAAATTACTCACGACGATTCATCAGTAGAAATTATAGCAGATGGAGGATTAAAAATAGTAATAGAGATGAAGAATGAGAACTTTCACGGGCCGGAGGCGATGAGCTACCGAGGGCAGGGCAACAGGATTATCGTTTGGCCATGAGGAAACGCAACCCTACGCTGGTTATTCTTACCCGTCAGTTTATGCCGTCGCCGCATTATGCGTCCTCAGCGTTCAAATTTTACTTGAACCACAGCAGTAGCAGCCACTAACCCTGATTTAAGCTTTCGCGCCCGAGTATCTGTTGGATCAGACTGCGATGATGAGCGAATGCCTCGCTCTGCTTATGCATGTCCCCGCAACCACCGAAGCGGAATGTTCACGCACAGCGTTAGAGCGGTAGCAATCGAACCGATCAGAGGCGGCCCGTTTTCGGCAAAGATTGGCCGTTTGGAGACAGTCGCCTTTCCTACGAACGAAAGTAGATAACGGTCATCCAGGGGCAAGATGAGAACCGTTTTGCGGCAGCCGCCGATGTTGGCTCCCGCTAACGAGGTGATGCGCCCACTTTTCCACGCCGCGAGTTGACGATCGACACCGGGAGTTAGGATGTGGGATGATCGAAGCCCTTCTTGCGAAATATGGCCTGCTCGGAATTTTCTTCGGCGCGGGCATCGAAGGAGAGGCCGCGACGATCGCCGGCGGCGTCCTTGCCCACAAGGGGGTTGTTTCACTGTGGGAGGCGATGATCGCGGCGGCTACGGGTTCATGCATCGTCGACCAGATCTATTTCTTCCTCGGCCGCCATTTTCGGGGATATGCCTGGATCGATCGGCTCGCCCGCAAACCGGCCTTCGATAAGGCGCTGTCCTTCATCGAGCGATACCCGATGGCCTTCATTCTCGGCTTCCGATTTGTCTACGGCATGCGTACGATCAGCCCCATCGCGATCGGCACCACTCGCGTGCCGGTCGCGAAGTTCGTACCACTAACATGCTGGCCGCGGCAGTTTGGGGTCCGCTCTTCATCTGGATCGGTTATGCCTTCGGAGCGGCTGTCGACCCGCTACTATCGCGGCTTAGCCAAGGTGCGCTCATCGTGATCGCCGCCCTCATCGGGGTTGTGGCCCTCGGCGGCATCATTGCCTGGCGCGCCCGCCGGAAGCGTCAATCGGAAGATGATCGGATCGGCAATGCGTCGCCGGCGGTTATCGAAGAGCACACCGGGCAAGAAATTCCAGGATAGGCGCCCTCACGGCGTATTACTCTTGGTGTTCATGGACATCATCGTCGGAAATGGGGGGCGGGAGGACGTGAGGCGTAGCGCGGCCACCGCGCATCGACGCCAGCTTCAACCAATATAAACACCTTGCCGGGTCGCTCCACCGGTCGAGATCCCCGCGGCGTTCCGCGGCCAAGGTCCGAGCGTGACAGCCCCTACATAGAGTGGTTTGCGGGAAATTTCTGTCCCGGCGTCGAGCTGTACGAAGCCCGGCGTCAGCTGGCGCCCTTCCCGAACCCGGCCCTGCTTGGCACTGTTTGTTTAGGGGCTAACGACAGCGTCACCCCTCGCGACCTTCATATCATAGAGCTTACGCGCTTTTAGCCCGCGCGTTGATCCTCGCGCGCTCGGCCGTATCCTCCGCGCTCAGAGCCATCTGTTCCCAGATTGCCGCGGACCGCTCGTGCATCGCCCGGCGATTGGGCAAGTCGGTCTGCGCGGCCGCGCGCCTCTGGGCAGCCGCCTGAGACCTGAAAAGCTCGTGTGACATCAGCCCTACCTCTTTCGTACGAACTCGGCTCTGAGGACCAGACCCTTGATGCCGTCGTAGCGGCAGTCGATCTCCTGTGCGTCCGCAGTCAGCCGGATCGACTTGATCAATGTGCCGCGCTTGGACGTCTGCCCCGCCCCCCTGACGTCGAGATCCTTGATCAACGTGACCTGGTCTCCGTCGGCCAATAGATTGCCGACAGCATCGCGCACTTCGATCTTGGAGTCGACCTGTCGGCGCTTCGCCAGTTCCGCCCCAGGCAGCCAGTCACCGGTTTCGTCATCATACACGTACTCGTCTTCGCTCATCGTCCTTGCTCGTATTTTTCCAGTCGTGAAGTGCGCGTCATCGGCCGTTTCAGTCAGGCCCGCTATCAAACTTGTCCGTTTTTCGCCTATTGCGCTCGATACGCTGCTCGCGCTCCGCATTCTGGCGATCATGGGCGCGACCGCCGGCAATAGTCACGCCGATAAACAGCGCCATGAGCGCAACGCACACGACGACGATGATGATGACCACGGTCAGGCCCGCATCGGTTCGAGAATCGACACGTAATTGGCGACAGCGCCGCCCCCCATGTTGAAGCATAATCCGAGCTCGGCATTCCGCACCTGCATATCGCCGGCAGCTCCCGTCAATTGCCTTGCCGCGAGAACATGCATCGAGACGCCCGTCGCCCCAACGGGATGCCCCTTCGCCTTCAGGCCGCCCGAAAGATTGATCGGGAGCAGGCCCTCCCGCTCGGTCGCTCCCGTCTCGACGAGGTATCCCGCTTCACCGGGGCGCGCGAGGCCCATCGCCTCCATGGTCAGCAGCTCGGCGATGGTGAAGCAGTCATGGACCTCCGCGAAATTTAGATCGTGGACGCTTACCCCGCCGACTGCGTAGGCACGCTCGAAAGCTTTGCGGGGCCCCTCGAAGGCCGCAAGATCCTTCGATGAAAGTGGCAAAAGGTCATTGACCTGCTCGGCCGCGCGGAAGCCGACGGCCCGGTCGAGCCCCGACAGCACATCGGCGTGCGCGATCACGGCTGCGGCAGCACCATCCGAGATTAGCGAGCAATCGGTCACCTTGAGCGGAGGAGCGATCATCGGGTTGCGCTCGGATGGCCGCAGGCAGAAATCGAGATCGACCTCCTTGTGGAGGTGGGCCAGCGGGTTCGACATGGCATTGTGGTGGTTCTTGACCGCGATCCGCGCCATCGCCGCGCTCGGATCGCCATATCGCGCCGCATAGGCCTGGGCAAAACGAGCGAAGATCGCCGGAAAGGACAGGTCTGCTTCTTCAGGCTGATAGCTCGCACCGCCAAGCGCGCGGGTGACGCCGGCCGTATCCAGGCCGGTCATCTTCTCGGCGCCGACGACCAAAGCGACGCGTACACGTCCGCTCTGTACCGCGTCGAGCGCCGCATAGAGAGCGGCCGACCCGGAGGCACAGGCATTCTCACATCGAGTCGCCGGTTTGAAGCGCAACGCCGGATCGGCACCCAGGATCATCGATGAGCAGAATGCGTCCGGTACCATCGCCGAATTGAAATGCCCAAGCCAGACGGCGTCGATATCGGCGGCATCGATCCGCGCGTGCGCGATCGCCTCGCGTGCCGCGGCCTGGACAAGAGTCTCGATCGTCTCCCCACCGAGTTTGCCGAACTTCGTGTGCCCCCACCCGACGATCGCGGCTTGTATCCTGTTACGGTTCATGAGGTCCTCGAGATGGAAAAGCGCGGCTGACGAGCCGACGCGTCAATCGCTGTCATGATGGAAAGACGCTGGTGCCGAGGCTGGTTTGCTAGTCGAGCCTGCTTCGAAGCCGTGCATGCCGTACCACCACTGGAGGGCGATGATGGCCCCCTTGACCGGCTGCAGTAGCCCGAGCAGTAATGTTGTCGCCAGCGGCAGCCAGAGCGCCAGATGCACCCAAACCGGCGGATCGGCGAATTGCTCAAGCAAGATTGCCGAGGGCACGATGACGTGCCCCGCCAAGAGGATCGCGACATAAGCGGGAAAGTCGTCGGCCCGCTGATGCGTCCAGTCCTGTCCACAGGCCTCACAGACGGAGACGGGTTTCAGGAACGTCGGGAAGAGCCGCGAACCACCGCAGGACGGGCACCGGTTTCGCATGGCGCGCAGCAACGCCGCCCACAGCGATGCAGGGTGGCTCCGTACCAGCCGCCTGCCCATCCTCCTCGTCCCAGGGAGCGATCCGAAACCTCGGGCATGCACCTGTCCATCGGGCTGATCATCACCGGAATAAAAGGTCCTCCCTTGACGTACCT
>BACX01000117.1 GCA_000333335.1 Sphingomonas-like bacterium B12
AGCTATCCGCGCACATCTTCCTGACCGAGGCCATCGACCCCCGAGGCAACGCCTTACACTTCACCTATGATGCCCAGAATCGGCTGACGACTGTGACCGACGCGACCGGTCGGCAGACGATCCTCAGCTATGGGCTGCTTTCGCAACCCCTGAAGGTGACAGCGATCACCGACCCCTTTGGCCGCAGCGCAAAGTTCACCTACGACACGAGCGGTCGCCTGACCTCGATCACCGACATCATCGGACTGACGTCGAGCTTCGGCTACGATGCCAATTCGTTGGTCGATACCCTGACTACGCCTTACGGCACAACGAGCTTCACCTACACGGCCCCGGGGACCAGCGGACCTCCACGCTTCGTCGATGCTACCGACCCGCTCGGAAACCATGAACGCGAAGAATGGCTGGAACCCGCGCCTGTTTCCACGAGCGATCCGGCGGCGATCGTGCCTGTCGGCATGCCGCTACCCCCTGAGAACGACTTTCTTCAATATCGTGACAGCTTTCACTGGGATAAGGACCAGTACGTCGCGGCCGGCTGCACCCCCACGGGGGGATGCGATTATAGCAAGGCCCGTCAGAGCCACTTCCTGCACTATGGGAGCAACCTGAAATCCGCGATCCTGGAGAGCGTCAAGCAGCCGCTGGAGAACCGGGTCTGGTATCAATATCCCGGCCAGACGGACAGCTTTCATACGGGAAGCTATGACACGCCGATAGCAAGCGCGCGAGTTCTGGACGATGGCACGACGCAACTCGCAACCACGGCCTACGACGCGGCAAATTACTATAATCCTACGCAGGCCATCGATCCGCTGGGGCGAACCACAAACCTCGTCTACTCGAACGGGATCGATCTTCAGGCCATCACGCAAAAAGTTGCCCACGGTAATGTCGTGACGCTTGCGCAGTTCACCTACAACAAGCAGCATCAGCCGTTATCGAGCGTGAGCGCCTCGGGCGAACTCTGGACTTATCGCTACAACACGGCAGGCCAGCTGCTGTCGGCGACCGATCCTCTGGGTCATACAACCCAGTATCAATATAACGCGAATCGCGATCTCACGACCGTGATCGATGCCAATGGCGCGGTCGTGAAGGCGCTAACATATGACGCCTTCGATCGCGTCGCGACCGCGACAGACTCCGAAGGCTATACGGTGGCCTACGCTTATGACGCGGCAAATCGGCCGATCGTCGTGACGTACCCGGACGGCACCACGGCTCACTTCACTTATGACCGGCTCGATCTCGCGTCGTTGACCGATCGCCTTGGACGAACATGGTCCTATAACCATGACGCCAACGAGAATCTGATTACGGCCACCGATGCGCTTGGCCATCAGACGCACATGGCGTACAGTCCGAATGGCCGGCTGATCGGTCAAACCGACGCCAACAACCATACGACGTCGTGGGCCTACGATATCGAAGGTCGCGTCATCCAAAAGCAATTGCGA
>BACX01000116.1 GCA_000333335.1 Sphingomonas-like bacterium B12
GGTATGGATGGAATAATGGGGCATGACCGGCTAACCAGCCGGCCTGAGACCGGACGCGGGATTGAGGTGGCAGCTTTGGATTACCAGCGCGTTTTCGCCCAGGCGATCGACCGACTTCATGCCGAGGGGCGCTACCGTGTCTTCATCGACATCCTGCGCAACAAGGGCATGTTCCCGAACGCGCGCTGCTTCCACGGCCATAACGGGCCGAAGCCGATCACGGTCTGGTGCTCGAACGACTATCTCTCGATGGGCCAGCACCCCAAGGTGATCGCCGCCATGGAGGAAGCGCTGCACGATGTCGGCGCCGGCGCCGGCGGCACCCGCAATATCGG
>BACX01000115.1 GCA_000333335.1 Sphingomonas-like bacterium B12
CGGACACGCAGCAGGATGAAATCGCACTCCCGTACAACGTCCCGCGCTCGACGATCAGGACATTCTTTCCGGCCGAAACCCTGGTGCCGTCGCCCAAATCCGGGCGGCGCACCGGACCGTTGCGGATCCTCCATGCCAGCCGCCTTTCAGAGGCGAAGGGGAGCTGCGCCAGCACGGCATCGGCGATCTGGTGGTCGGCAAGCATGTCGGGCGGATGATGAGCCAGCTCGGCGGGCGCCTCACCGCCTATCGCGAAGGCCTGGCAGAAGGCGGCGACCTCACCGGCGCGATCGATCGCAACGTGCATCGCGGCGCCGACGTGCCGGGGACGGCGGCACCTTCTCGCCGCAGCTTCACTACACTGTTGGCGGCAATTCGAAGGTTTACGGCGCCGCACTGTTCCGGCTGCGGGAGCAGGATTTCGGGGAGGTTCGCCACGCGGGCGGCGTGTCGCCGGCATGGCCGCTCTCCTGCGCTGATTTCGCGCCGTGGTATGACGAGGCGGAGGCGCTGTTCCATGTCCACGGCCGGCGCGGCGACGATCCGCTCGATCCCGGCACGACCCCCTATCCCTTCGTGGAGGTGAAGCACGAACCGAAGGTGCAGGAGCTTTCGGACAAGCTGGCGGACATTGGGCTTAATCCTTTCCACCTGCCGCTCGGCATCCTGCTCGATCAGAAGGAGGATGGCTTCGCGACGCCCACCAGCGTCTGCATGCGCTGTTCCTATTTTGATGGCTTTCCCTGCCTGCTGAACGGCAAGGCAGACGCGCAGGTGATGTGCATCGACCCGATGTTGTGCGATCATCCTAATGTCACGCTGATGACCGGGGCCTATGTCGAGCGGCTCGAGACTGACGCATCAGGCCGACGCGTGACGCAGGTCGTCGTGCGGCGTAGAGAGCAAGAGGAACGCTACAGCGCCGGGACGGTCGTCGTCGCCTGCGGCGCGCTGTCATCCGCGCTGCTTCTGCTGCGCTCGGCGAACGAGCAGCATCCCAAAGGGCTCGCCAACGGCTCGGACCAGGTCGGCCGCAATTATATGCGTCACGAGATGTCGATCGTCATGGCGGTCATGCGCCACGTCAACGAGACGGTGTTCCAGAAGACGCTGGCACTCGGCGACTTCTATTTCGATAGCGGCGACGCCGATTATCCGCACCCGCTGGGCCTGATCCAGATGTGCGCGACCAGCCATGCCGACCAGATCAAGGGCGAGGCGCCGCTGGGCGCGATCATGCAGCATCTGCCCGACATGCCGTTCGAGGAGATGGCGCGACACTCGATGGACTTCTGGTTGCAGACCGAGGATCTCCCGATCCCGGAGAACCGGGTCTATTATCAGGATGGGCGTGTCCATCTCGACGTGGCGGAAACCAACGCCCAGTCGCTGGATCGGTTGAAGGCCAAGCTGAAGCAGGTGCTGTCGGACATCGGCTGGCCCGCCGTGCTGATCGAGCGATCGCTGTATCTCGGCAAGGATATTCCCCTGTCTGGAACGGCGCATCAGGCGGGCACCTGTCGCTTCGGCACCGATCCGGCGACCTCGGTGCTTAACCTCGATTGCCGCGCTCATGAGGTGGACAATCTCTATGTCACCGACGCGAGTTTCTTTCCTTCCATCGGCGCGGTGAACCCGACGCTGACAATCATCGCCAACGCGCTCCGCGTAGCAAGCATTATACAGGCAAGGCTGTGAGCGGCGCCATCGTCGCGTTGATCGTGCGCTACGGCATGGTCATGCTGTTCCTGCCGTTCAGCGCGCTCGACAAGATTTTTTCCTTTGATCACGCGGTGAAACAGGCGCAGCAGGTTTTCGCGCCGCGTTCCTTGGCGATTGCGGTTCTGATGACGGGGCTGTTCATCGAGATCGTCTGTTGCGCAGCCATCGTCATCGGCATCGCCGATCGCGCTGCCGCCTTCGTTGTCGCGGGATACTGCGCGGCGACGGCGGTGCTCTATAAACAATTCTGGAAGCCGGGTGACTTCTTCGTCGATCCGGATGGGAAGGCACGGACGCTGTTCTGGGATTTCCTCAAAAATCTGTCGCTCGGCGCAGGATTTCTGCTCCTGATTGTGGGCACGGACGGATCGGGGCTCCAGCCGTTCCTCACTTCTCCCTTCGCCTCCACCCATCCTTATGGGAGATAATGCCATGTCCGATCCGGGACCCAAGCCGTCCGTGTCCTACCAGCACCTCTATGTCGACGAGCACGGCGTCAGCCGCTTCGCCACATGCGCGTTGACCGATTATGAACTGAAAGGCGTCGGCCCGGCCGACCCGCAATGGAACGACAAGATGGAGCGCGGCGAGGCGACCGTGGTGTTCACCGTGCAGCCGGTCGGCTGGGTCGGCGATTGGCACGAAAATCCCGCCCCTCAATGGATCGTCGTGTTGTCCGGCCGGTGGTGGATCGAGGCGATGGACGGCACCCGCATCGAACAGGGACCCGGCGAATTCTCGTTCGGCGGCGATCAGGGCTGCGTCGAGAAGGACGGCCGGAAGGGCCACAAGTCGGGCACGATCGGTGACGAGCCGTGCCAGTTGATGACGGTGCAGCTGCACCGCGATCCGGTCGGTCCCTGTGCGCTGATATGACGTTCGCGCATATCAGCGCGTTCCGGCTGGTGACACAGGCGCCCGAGCGTTTGCTGGCCTTCTACGAAGCGCTGGGTTTCACCATTGGCGAAGCGCACCCCGTTTCGCTGGACGAACTCGCGATGCTTGGCATTCATGGCGCGGCGACGCGATGGCCGATGCATCTTGGAAGGTCCCGGGTCGATCTCGATTGCTATGACGCGCCAGGGAAAGCCTATCCCGATGAGGCGGACGCCGCGTCGACATGCTTCCAGCACCTCGCGCTCGTCACCGATGACGTCGCCGCTGGCTGGACATTGGCTCGAAACGCGGGCGCGAGACCGATCAGCCGCGCGGGGCCGGTGACGCTGCCCGCCTCATCGGGTGGCGTGACCGCCGTCAAGTTCCGCGATCCGGAAGGGCATCCGCTCGAACTGCTGCGCTTTCCCGATGCGGCCGAAAAGGGCTGGGGCGGAAGCGGGATCGTCGGCATCGATCATAGTGCGATTGCCGTGCGCGATCTCGCCGCGAGCGAGCGCTTTTATAGGGCGCACGGCCTGTCGCGCGGCGATGCGACGCTGAACCGAGGAGCCGAGCAGGCGGCGCTTGATGGATTGCACGATCCGATCGTCGACGTTGTACCCATGACGCCAGACGAGGCGCCGCCCCATGTCGAATTGCTTCACTACAAGCAGCCGAGCGGAGCACCCTGCCCGCTGCCAGATGTGCAGGATGTCGCTGCAACCCGTATCGTCTGGCAAAGCGCCTCGCCAGCGCTCATCCTCGATCCCGACGGCCATCTTCATCAGACAGGCGGCTGACTAGACCGCCCCGCGCTGCACGACAGGGCGCGACAGGAAAAGCGCGGTGTTGACGACGCCCAGATGGGTCAGCGCCTGCGGCAAGTTGCCGATCAGGCGCCGGGTGGGGACGTGATATTCCTCGCTCAACAAGCCGACATCGTTGCTCAGGCCGATCACCCGATCAAGCATTCTTGCGGCCTCGTCGCGCCGCCCCTGCATCGCCATGCAATCCGCCAACCAGCAGGAGCAGGCGAGAAACGCGCCTTCGTCGTGGCCGTCGCCACGTGCAGCCTTGCGCCGGACGAGGCCGCCCTCCATCAGCTCGCGCTCGACCGCGGCGATCGTGCCGGCGATGCGGGGATCGTCCGCCGGTAGGAAGCCGACTAGTGGGAGCAGCAGCAGCGAGGCGTCGAGCACTTCCCCGTCGTAGCGTTGGACGAAATGCCCCCGGCTGGAGGAAAAGCCGCGCTCGCAGACATTATGATGGATGTGCGCGCGCAAGCCCCTCATCCGACCGACCAGTTCGTCACCCGCCGCCGCCTGCATCGTCTTACTCTCGACGAAATGGTTGATGCCGACCCAGGCCATCGCCTGCGAATAGGTGTAGCAGCCCGGATCGCCCCGACTNTCCCAGATGTCGGCACCGGGCTTGTCCCACGCACCCTCGAGATATTCGATGAGCGCGATTTCGATTGCGATGTCGCGCTGCGTGCGGTTGATCCCGGCGCGCTCGCCGACATGGAAACTATCGATCAGCTCGCCATAGACGTCGAGCTGCGTCTGATCCGACGCGGCATTGCCGATCAGCACGGGGCGCGCACCTTCATGGCCGGGTAGCCACGTCGCCTGATATTCCTCCAGGCGGCGCCCGCCGTCGATCCGGTACATGATCCGCATGTCGGAGGGATCGCCCGCGATCGCGCGTAGAATCCAGTCGCGCCAGCGCACGGCCTCCTCGCCGAAGCCAGCGTTGAGCAGCGCCGTCAGTGTGAAGGTCGCGTCGCGCAGCCAACAGTAGCGATAGTCCCAGTTCATCGAGCCGCCCGGCACCTCGGGCAGCCCCAGCGTCGCCGCCGCGACCAGGCCGCCCGTGCGCCGGTCGATCATCGCCTTTAGCGTCAGCAGCGATCGCTTGAGCGGGGCGCCCCAGCGTTCGGGAGCATCGAAGCGGCCGATCCACGACGTCCACGCCTCGTCAGTCTGTCGTAGTAGGCGCACGGCATCGGGTCGGCCCGGCAAAGGCGCGTAGGATGGGGCATAGGAGAGCGCGAAGGACAGCCGCTCGCCCTTCTTAACGAGAAAGGTCGCGAGCGCATCACCTTCCGCGATGTTGACGTCGCAGGGGGCGTGCAGCACGATCTGGTGCGGCCCGGCATCCGCGCACAGACCGCCGTCGAAGGCTCGCAACCAAGGCGGCACGCGGCCATAATCGAAGCGGAGGCGGAGCAGGCTGCCCATTTCGACTTCGCCCTGCAGACCGTCGACGATCCGTACGATCATCGGCTCGCCGTCGTGCCAGGGCATGAAGTCGGTGACGCGCACCCGCCCGCTATCGGTGCTGTGCTCCGTTTCCAGGATCAGC
>BACX01000114.1 GCA_000333335.1 Sphingomonas-like bacterium B12
GGGAGCGGCTGTTCCGGCGACAGCCGCCCGGCTCGCGAAGCACGGTGGCTGCGCGATGTCGGCCTCATGAAATCCGGAGGGCCTGGACGGGGCTAGGGCGGGCTGCGCGCCATGACTTAGAAACCGTATCGTGCGCTGAGCTCGACGGAACGGCCGAGGATCGGGCGCGCGAAAATCGCTCCCGTCCCCTGCGCGCCGAGCATGCGCGGATTGCCTTCGGTCAGCCCGATGGCGTTGGTGATGTTGTCGGCGGTGGCCTGCAGGCGAAGGCGCGGCGTCATGTCGAGGCTGAGGCCGGCATCCCACTTCCAGAAGCGCGGCAACAGCTGCGCATTCTGCACGTCGGACCAGCGATCGCCCATGTAGCTGACCGTGGTGGAGAGGCTCGCCTTGCGGCCGCCGATCGCGAAGTCCCAGGCGGGCGTCATCCGCCATTGCCATTCGGGCTGGCGCTGGACGCGGTTGCCGGTGAGATCGGTTAGACCGTCGTCGGTGTAGAAATGGCGGTAATGCGCATCGAGCCAGGTGCCCGAGAAGGTGACCGAGACCGGCTTGGCGGGCCGCCACACGCCTTCCAGCTCCACGCCCGTCGCGCGGGCGCCGCCGATCGAGGCGAGCGGCGCGCCGTTGGTGATGACGGTGGTGGCGAGGCCTCGGAAGCTGTTGTGGAAGAGCGTGGCGTAGAGGCTGAGCGGTCGGGTCGAGAGCTTGATGCCGCCCTCCACCGTATCGACCTGCGGCGCGACCGTGATGCCGTCGCGTAGGTTGTCGAAGAAGGGGAAGCTGTTGCCGTGGCTGAACCGCGCGAAGGCGCCGATCGCCTGCGTGATGTCGACATTGACGCCGATCGTCCAGGACCAAGCACCGCCCCGGTAGCGCAGGCGCGTGCTGGTGCCGGACAGCACCACGTCGTCATTGTCGTAGAGGGTGAGCGGATTGCCATCGAGGCCGCCAGGCCCCGCCGCTTGATTGTCGGCGACGGTGCCGTCCACCGAGTGATGCTGGTGGCGAACACCGGCATCGATCCGCACTCGATCGCTGAGCTTCAGCTCCTCCGCACCGTAGAAAGCGAGGTCGGTGCCGGTGTAGCGCGCATTGACGAGGAAGCTTGCACCACTGGCGAACCCGTCGCGCGTCACGATCTTGCCGTTGGTGAGCGTCATGTTCAGCCGCTCCGCATTGGGCGTGGCGGTGAGCAGCAGGTCGTTGCCGGTATTCCACCGGTCGCGCGATCCGTAACGCGTCGCATAGAGGCCGACCGTCGCCTTGCTCGGCCCCGCCTTCCACTCCAGCGTCGCGTCGTTGACCAGCGCGTGGATGCGCTTGCGTACCGTCCACACGCCCGCTTCGACCACCGCCTGATCGGGCGAGACGACGCGCCCGTCCGACACGGTGCTCAGCGAGGCGATGGTGCCGCCGAGGCTCGCGGCGAAGGCCGAGGCGCTTTCCGGTGCGACATCGCCGGAGACGAGGCCGGTCGTGTCGGCATGGCCCGCGAGCCAACTCAGCTTGTCCCGCACGGTGAAGCCACCGCCGAGATCGCCTTCCAGATTGGCGCCGAGATTGACGATCCGCGCCCCTCGCCCGTCCTCCAGATCGTACCGCTGGCCGTCGTTCAGCGCGCCGATGCGGGTATCCGGCCCAGCAAGCGTGCCGGTGCCCGCGTCGAACCCCGGATAGGCGCTGATGTGGCGGCCATTCTGCTCTACGGGCACCGGCAGCAGCCATTGCGAGCGGTCGTTCAGATAGCGGGCGAAGAGCAGCACCGATCCGTGCGCGAAATCGTGGCGCAAATTGGCGGTGATCTGCCCGCCCCGATCGGCATCGAAGCGCGGGGAGCGGATGCCGTCACCCTGCGAATAATAGCCGCCGATCATGAAGCGGGTGTCGTCACCCAGTGGCCCGGAGAGCAGGGCATCGCCGCGCACCTCGCCGTCGGTGATCACGCCGAGCTTGGCGATGCCTTCGAGGTGGTCGCCGCCCTCGCGCTGAACGAGGTTGACGGTGACGCCCGGCTGGCCGGAGGCGAACAGCGCACCGGTGCCACCACGCACCGCCTCGACCCGCTGCACCGTCTCGTCGATCCGGTAGAGCTGCGAGTTTTCGAGGAAGGAGAGCGTCGCTGGCGGGAAGAAAGGCACGCCCTCCGTCTGGAAGGTGACATATTCGGCATCACCGCCGGACGGGTAGCCGCGCACGAAGATGTTGGCGCCGTTCTTGCCGCCCGAGCTTTCGATGGTGAGGCCGGGCACCAGCTTGAGCACGTCGGCGGTGCTGGCCGGCGCGAGACGATCGATCGCGATCCGATCGATGCTGGTGACGGCGAAGGCAGCCTCCTGCCGACGACGACCGCCACCCGGCGTGCCGACCACGACGATGTCGGGCGCCTTCGCCACCTCGGCGGGCGCGATCGTCTCCGGATCGATCAGGGTGCGGGGCGCCGCCCTAGCCACGGGCACCGGCTCCAGCAGGATGGCACCGCCCGGCGCCGCGCGGGCGCGCAGGCCCGATCCGGCGAGCAACTTCGCCAGAGCGCGATCCGGGTCGAGCGAACCATGCACCCGCGCCCCGCGCCGATTCGCCACGTCCGAAGGCGCGAACAGCAATTGTCGTCCGCTCTGCCGGGCAAAGCGGGCCAGCGCGTCCGACAAAGTGGTTCGGGGAATGTCGAAGGAAACGGGAGGTGCCGCGATCGAGCGACCGGGCCACAGCGCGGTGGCGAGCAGAATCGCAAGCGCAGCGCTGGAACGGTATCGCCATGGCACCTGCCTCCTCCCTCGCGATCCCGTCGTATGCGGAACCTTCAAGGGACAAGACGCAAGGCCTTCCAAAAGCCGAACCCCCCACCGAAACTTTTTTGTCACCTCAGCGTGAGGCGATGACGACAGCCTCGCTGCTATCCTGCTTCACACGCAGGGGGAAGCCCGTGGTGAGGGCGTCGACGAAGGCGGGGGTCTCCGCCGTGTGGAAAGCGCCCGAGACGCGCAAGCTCGCCGCGCGGTTGTCCGCGATGCGGATCGGCCGGCGGCGATAGCGGTTGAGCTCGTTCGCCGCATCCGCCAGCGTCAGGTTGTCGAACTGCAGCAGGCCGCCTCGCCAGCCGGTGATGCTGGCCGGATTGTCGAGCGGGCGGATCAGCACGTCGCTGCCCTGTGCGGAAAGCAGATGGCCCGGCTCCACCGTCACCGAGGAATCGCCGCCTGTGAGCGTGAGCTGCCCCTGCGCGGCGAAGGCGCGGACCTGCCCCGGATCGGTGCGAAGATCGAACTGGCACTGCCCGGCGGAGAAATCATGCCCGCCGGCGCTGATCACGTAGGGCGTGCCCGAAGGCTTGAGCCTGAACCAGCCCTGCCCGTCGAGCCGCAGATGCCGCGTGCCGCCATCATAGGATACGGCCAGCCGGCTGGCCGTATCGAGCGTGACGACGGAGCCGTCGGGCAGGGTCACGTCGGTCTGCTGGCCGATGCCGGTTCGGAACGTCTGGCTGCCGGCCCGCTCCGCGGCTCGCGGAACCCAGGCATGGATCCCGAGCGCGGCGAGCGGCGCACCGGCCAGCAGCAGGGCGGCGGCGGCCACCGCACGTGGCGGGATGCGCCTCGAGCTGCGACCGAGCATCGTGCGGGCGAGCGTCTGCTGGCGGAGCGAGAGAAGGGCCGGCTGTTCGCCGAGCGCGCTTGCAGTCTCTCGCGCCGCATCGACCCGCGCATAAGCATCGGCATGATCCGTGCTCATCGAGCGCCATGCCGCGAAGGCAGCGCGCGTCGCGTCGCTCGGGTCCAGCATCCGCTCGTGCCAGAGCGCCGCTTCGGCGAGGAGAGCGTCACCCATGGCGCCAATCCTCCAAAGCCGCGGTGACGCGGGCGAGCGCCTTGGCCTGATGCTTCTCGGCGGCGCGCGTCGAGATACCGAGGGCGCGGGCGACTCAGCC
>BACX01000113.1 GCA_000333335.1 Sphingomonas-like bacterium B12
GCGCGAGATGGTGTCGGGCCGGGTGGAGTAGACCTCGATCCCGTCATGCCCGCCGGCCGCCTCATCCAGCTTGAAGCCGAAGCGCAGCCCCCTGGATCGGCCGATCCAGTTGGCCTGCATCAGCTTCACCTTCTCGGGCCAGTCGGGCAGGCCGTCGAGCCCGTCGAGCAGATCCTCGGCGAAGTCGGTGATCTTGAGGAACCACTGGGCCAGCTTGCGCCGCTCGACCAGTGCACCAGAGCGCCAGCCGCGCCCGTCGATCACCTGCTCGTTGGCGAGCACGGTCATGTCGACCGGATCCCAATTGACCTCGCTCTCCTTGCGGTAGACGAGGCCGGCCTCCAGCATCTTCAGGAACAGCGCCTGCTCGTGGCCGTAATAATCCGGCTCGCAGGTGGCGAGTTCGCGCGACCAGTCGAGCGCGAAGCCCAGGCGCTTGAGCTGTGCCTTCATCGCGGCGATGTTGGCACGGGTCCAGTCGCCGGGATGGACCTTCTTCTCCATCGCGGCATTCTCGGCCGGCATGCCGAAGGCGTCCCACCCCATCGGGTGAAGCACCTCATGGCCGGTCATCCGCTTGTAGCGGGCGAGCACGTCGCCCATCGTATAGTTGCGGACGTGGCCCATGTGGATGCGCCCCGACGGATAGGGGAACATCTCCAGCACGTAGCATTTGGGCTTGGGCGAGGAATCGTCGGCGCGGAAAGCCTGCGCCTCGTCCCACGCCTGTTGCCAGCGGCCGTCGGCGGCGAGCGGGTTGAAGCGCTTTTCCATGATATCCTTGTACGGGCGTCAGCCCGAAATGGCGCCGCGGCGCAGGTCACGGGCGCGCTGCAGGATGATGTCCTCCAGCTTCTGCACCGTCTGCGCGGCGACCGGGGCGTCGACCCAGTTGCCGCCCTGGTTGATCTCGCGCGAGGCGGCGACGCGCACCGCGTCGGCGCGCAGATCCTGATCGAGGATCGACACGGTGAGCTTCATCCGCTCGCCCGGCGTCTGCGGGTTGGCGTACCAGTCGGTGACGATCACGCCACCGTTCGAATCCACCTGGGCGAGCGGCATGAACGACACGGTGTCGAGCGCGGCACGCCACAGATAGGCGTTCACGCCGATCTGCGTGATCTTGGAGGCGGCCAGATCGGCGCTGAGCGCCTTGGCTTTGTTCTTATCGTGGTGCGCGCACCCGGCGAGCAGCAGTGCGGCGGTCAAAGCGCCGGCGATCGGGCGCAGGGTGCGGGCGGGAAACTGCATCATCAAGGTGCCTTCGGACGCGCGTGGAAGCCCGCATCTATAGAGGCTGAGCGGGCTTGGGCAAGCGCTGCGGACACGGCCCGGCATGCGAGTCTGTGGACCTCGTGCAACAGGGCATCCAATTCCGGACGGAGCGACGATCCAAAGCGGTGACATCCGCGTTTGTGCCATGCTAGGCGCCGGATCGCAGGGGAGTTTGTCAGACCAGATGCGTACGAGTCGAATCATGAGCAGGTTGAGCGGGGGGATCGCGATGGCGAGCCTTGCGCTGTTGCTCGTGCCCGGCACCGCATCGGCCGCCCAGCTCCAGAAGAAGCGTGCGCCCAAGGCTGGTGCCAACGTATCCGGCTCGATTGGCTCGTTCACGCCGGCCGCTGCCGATCCGCGGTTCGGATCGACCTTCGGCCGGGGTGGCCTTCCCGCGTCCGGCTTCCGTTTCACGCCGTCGCTCGGCCCCGGCGCGAGCCGCCGCGTGACCGTCGCCGTGCGTGCGCGGGCCGGCACCCCGGCTCCGGGCGCCACCAGCACGACCAACGCTTATGCCGGCTTCACGCCCTACGCCTACAATCTGGGCGTAGCGGTGGGCTGGAAGCGCTTCGCCGTCACCAGCGATTATAGCAAGGTCGATCTGGGTGTCGTGCCGGGCAGCCACGAATCGGCCGATGTCGCGCTCAGCTATGGCGGCAGGCGCTGGAGCACTCGCCTGGCGCTGGCCGCCGACCGCAGCACCGGCGACACCTCCCGCCTGATCGGCGGCGAGCAGGGCGTCGCGGTCGATTTCGGCGGTTCCTACTCGATCACCAACCATTTCGACGTGACCGGCGGCGTCCGCTATCGTGTCGAGAAGGACCGGCTGGTGCAGCTTTCCGACGACCGGCGCGACAGCCAGGCCGTCTATATCGGCACCGCCTTCAAGTTCTGATCAGGCCGTCGATCGCGGCCCAGCGCGTGATTCCGAGATTTCTCAAAGCCTGAGCACGGCGGTGATTCATGCCGCCGAGCGCGACGATCCCGTCTCGATCGCGCCCCAGCATGAGCCCGAGCCGGACCGCCCCCAGCGCCCGCCCGCCGGGGTGGGACCGCGTGGGAAAGACCGGCGACACGAGGCGGAGATCGGCGTGGCACGCAGCGCGCAATTCCATGCCGTCATGAGCGGGTGCCGATCGGATCAACGGACGCGCGACGCGACGCGGCGAGCGACCGTGGACGCCATCCGCTTTCCAGGCAGCCGCCTGCGCGGGCGATGCTGCCAGGATCAGAACGAGGCGGCGGCGGCGCGCGATGGCACGCACCCGCTCGTAGAGCGCGCGCCGTTCGCCCGATGGCAAGCCATAATGACGGAACACGATGCCCGCGCCGCGCGGCAATTGCTGCAGCGCGATCCATAGCGCATCGCCCATTCGCTCGTCCGTCATCAGCAGCAGGTTGGGAAGACGGGCTTGGCGAGGCGGCATCGCTATCTCTATAGGCGCGCCATGCCCGGAACCGAAGCACCGCCGCGCGAACGCCTCGCCGCCGTCCGCGATACGATCGCCCACACCGCGAAGATTGCCGGCCGGCCCGCCGAGGCGGTGACGCTGATCGCCATCTCCAAGACGGTGCCCGCCGAGGGGATCGAGCCGCTGCTCGAAGCCGGGCAACGCGTGTTCGGGGAGAATCGCGTGCAGGAAGCGCAGGGCAAATGGCCGGCGCTGCGCGAGCATTATCCGGACGTCGTCCTCCACCTCGTCGGCCAGCTCCAATCGAACAAGGCGGCCGAGGCGGTGGCCCTGTTCGATGCGATCCATTCGATCGATCGATCGTCGTTGGTGCAGGCGCTGGGCAAGGCGATGGAAACATCGGGCAAGCGGCCGGACTGCTTCGTACAGGTGAATATCGGCGAGGAAGAGCAGAAAGGCGGCGTCGCGATCGCCGAACTGCCGGCCCTGCTGGCCGAAGCGCGCGAGGCGGGCCTGCCGATCGTCGGGCTGATGGCGGTGCCGCCAGCGGACGTCGAGCCCGCACCCTATTTCGCGCTGCTCGCCAAACTGGCGAAGGACCACGGCCTCGCCCGGCTCAGCATGGGCATGTCGGGAGATTACGAGACGGCGGTGCTGCTCGGATCGACCGAGGTGCGCGTCGGCACCGCCCTGTTCGGGGCGCGGGCCTAGAAGCTGCCCAGCAGCGGCATCAGCTCCGCGCCGCCGCGCCAGATCATGTGCAGCGCGACGTAGAGGATCACGGCCAGGCCCACATAGGCGATCCAGCGGTGGCGCCCGATGATCCGCGCGATCAGATTGGCGGCCAGCCCCATCAGCGCCACCGAAAGCACCAGCCCGATCACCAGCACGGCGGGATGCTCGGCCGCCGCGCCGACGACGCCGAGCACGTTGTCGAGGCTCATCGAAACGTCGGCCACGGCCACGGCGATCGCCGCGCGCAAAAAGCTGCCGGGCGCGGATTGCGCCGCCGCTTCCACCTCGCCGATCTCGTCACCGGCCGAACGAATCTCGCGCCAGAATTTCCAGGCGACCCACAGCAGCAGCAGCCCACCGGCCAGCAGCAATCCTGTGATCTTGATGAGCGCGGTGGCGACCAGCGCGAAGGCGATGCGCAACACCAAAGCCGCGATGATACCCACCAGGATCACACGCCGCCGGTCGCGCGGCGGCAATCCTGCCGCCAGCGCCCCGACCACGATCGCATTGTCGCCCGCCAGAACGAGATCGATCATCAGCACCTGAACCAGCGCGGCAAGGCCCGGGCCGGTCAGGATCTCGCCGAAGTCGAAGGCCGGCAAGGGACGGTCTTACTGGTTCATCGAGGCGAAGAAATCCTCGTTGGTCTTGGAATCCTTCATCTTGTCGAGGAGGAACTCCATCGCGTCGGTAGTGCCCATCTGCATGAGGATGCGGCGCAGCACCCACATCTTGGAAAGCTTGTCCTTCTCGACGAGCAGCTCTTCCTTGCGGGTGCCGGACTTACCGACGTCCATCGCCGGGAAGATGCGCTTGTCGGCCACCTTGCGGTCGAGCACGATTTCCGAGTTGCCGGTGCCCTTGAACTCTTCGAAGATCACCTCGTCCATGCGGCTGCCGGTGTCGATCAGCGCGGTGGCGATGATCGAGAGCGAGCCGCCTTCCTCGATGTTGCGCGCGGCACCGAAGAAGCGCTTGGGGCGCTGCAGCGCGTTGGCGTCGACGCCGCCGGTCAGCACCTTGCCCGAGGAGGGGACGACGGTGTTGTAGGCGCGGCCGAGGCGGGTGATCGAATCGAGCAGGATCACCACGTCCTTCTTGTGCTCGACGAGACGCTTGGCCTTCTCGATCACCATCTCGGCGACCTGGACGTGGCGGGTGGCGGGCTCGTCGAAGGTCGACGAGATGACCTCGCCGCGCACCGAACGCTGCATGTCGGTGACTTCCTCGGGCCGTTCGTCGATCAGCAGCACGATCAGGAAGACTTCGGGGTGGTTGTCGGTGATCGCCTTGGCGATGTTCTGCAGCATCACCGTTTTACCGACGCGCGGCGGGGCGACGATCAGGGTACGCTGGCCCTTGCCCTGCGGCGAGACGATGTCGATGACGCGCGCGCTCTTGTCCTTCTGGGTCGGATCGCCCGGATCGAGCGTCAGCTTCGATTCCGGATAGAGCGGCGTCAGATTGTCGAAATTGACGCGGTGGCGGACCACGTCGGGATCGTCGAAGTTGATCGAATTGAGCTTGGTCAGCGCGAAGTAACGCTCGCCGTCCTTGGGTGCGCGGATCTCGCCGTCCACGGTGTCGCCGGTGCGCAGGCCGAACTTCCGCACCTGGTTGGGCGAGACATAGATGTCATCCGGACCCGCCAGATAATTGGCCTGCGGAGATCGCAGGAAGCCGAAGCCGTCGGGCAGCACCTCGATCGTGCCCTCACCCATGATCTGATCGCCCTGTTCCGCCTGCTCCTTCAGGATGGCGAACATCAGATCCTGCTTGCGCAGCGTGGACGCACCCTCGACGCCGAGCTCCTCGGCCATGGAGACGAGGTCGGCGGGGGCGGTCTTCTTGAGGTCTTTGAGGTGCATGACGGTCCTGGGACTGGGATTCGCGACGAGGTGGGGACGGGATACGTCGATGTCGGGAATGGAGGCCGGCCCGGATGGGTAAGCCTTGAATCGGCGGTTAGGCCGCGACTTTTCGCAAGTCAAGCAAGCGCGCGGCGCTTACGCCGAACGGACATAAGAAGCGCGGCGGCCTGTGGCAAGGCCGCCGCGCGAACGGGATCGATGGTGCGTGAAAGGGGTCTCAGGCCGCCCATTGGGCCAGCCAGTCGGCCAGCCCCTGCGGGGTCATGTGGCGCGCGTCGGACAGCGCGAAAAGCTTGTCGCGGTTGAGCAGCCGATCGTGCACCGGATCGACCGCCAGGATCGCCGGCACGCCGTCCAGCCGCTTGGTGATGCCGTAACGCGCGGCGATCGCGCCGTTGGTGTCGAAGCGGCCGATATTCACGCTGACAATCACGAAATGCCTGTTCAGAAAGGTGTGCAGCTCGGGCAACTCCATGATGCCGGCGAGCACGCGGCAATCGAGGCACCAGTTGCCGCCGAGATCGATCAGCAGGCGCTTGTGCTCACGCCTCGCCCGCGCCTTGGCCTTGGCGACGACGGCCTGTGCATCGGCCTGCTCATCATAAGGGAAGGGCAGGGGCTGGGGCAGATCGTTCACGCCCGCGACCGAGACGTGGGGCGCCTGCGGGGCGGCGGTGGCAGGGCTGGCCAGCACGGCCAGGGCGAGGAGCGGATACGCGAGCGACTTGATCATAACGGCAAACCTAGGACCGCGTCCGGACGTCCGCCAGTGCAGCTTCGCTTGGCATGGTCGAAGTCCCACTTGGCGGGGTGACGGCGTCGGCACCGCGCGCTAACCCGGTCGCAATGCTCGCCGATCCCCTCGACATCCTGAAGACCACCTTCGGCTTCCCGGCCTTCCGCGGCGTGCAGGAGCGGGTGGTCGCGCGGGTGATGGCGGGCGAGGGCACGCTGGCCGTGATGCCGACCGGCGCTGGCAAGTCGCTCTGCTACCAGCTGCCGGCGCTGGCCCGGCGCGGTACGGCGGTGGTGATCTCGCCGCTGATCGCGCTGATGCACGATCAGGTGCGATCGGCCGAAGCGTTCGGTATCCATGCCGCGACGCTCACGTCGGCGGACAGCGACCGCGACGAGACGATGCGGCGCTTCCGCGAGGGCGAGCTGGACCTGCTCTATGTGGCGCCCGAGCGGGCCTCGAACTCCGGCTTCCGCGATCTGCTGCGGCTGACCGAACTGTCTCTCTTCGCGATCGACGAGGCACATTGCGTCAGCGAGTGGGGCCACGATTTCCGCCCCGATTACCGGTTGCTCCGCCCGCTGCTCGATGCGTTTCCCGACGTGCCCCGCCTCGCCCTCACCGCGACCGCCGACGAGCATACCCGTGCCGACATCCTCCAGCAGCTCGGGTTGCCGCAGGACGGGCTGATCGTCGCGGGCTTCGACCGGCCCAACATCCAGTACCGCATTTCCCCGCGTGACGGCCTGGCCCAGCAATTGAAGGCCTTCATCGCGGAGCAGGAGGGGGCGGGCATCGTCTACGCCCCCACCCGCGACGCCACCGAGCGGCTCGCGGCCCAGATCGCCGAGGCCGGGCGGCCGACGCGTGCCTATCATGCCGGTCTCGATCCGGCGGTGCGCGCGAAGAACCAGCGCGACTTCGTGGCATCCGAGGACATGGTGATGGTGGCGACCATCGCCTTCGGCATGGGCATCGACAAGCCCGACGTCCGCTTCGTCGCGCATGCCGGCCTGCCCAAGTCGATCGAGGCTTATTATCAGGAAACCGGTCGCGCCGGCCGCGACGGCGAGCCTGCGGTGGCACAGCTCTTCTGGGGCGCGGAGGATTTCGCCCGCGCCAGGAAGCGGCTCGGTGAGGTGGACGATGCCCGCGTCGCCGGTGAACGGGCCAGGCTCAACGCGCTGGCCCAGCTGGTCGAGACCTCGGAATGCCGCCGCGCGATCCTGCTGCGCCATTTCGGTGAGCATCCGGCCGAACGCTGCGGTAATTGCGACAATTGCCTCTCTCCCCCCGCGACGGTGGACGTGACGACCGTCGCGCAGAAGCTGCTCTCCGCCGCCTTCCGGACAGAGATGCGCTTCGGCGTCGGCCATCTCGTCGATGTCCTGGCGGGGCGCGACACCGACAAGGTCATTTCCAACGGCCACAACCGCCTCTCGGTCTTCGGCATCGCCGACGAGGAGGAGTTGAAGCTGGTCCGCCCTGTCGCCCGCGTGCTGATCGCGCGCGATGCCTTGCGAGCGGACGATTATGGGGGCCTCTCCTTCGGCCCGTCGGCACGGCCGATCCTCAAGGGCGAGGAATCGGTCGGCCTCGTCGTCCAGCCCAAGCGCGAGCGGAAGCGGAAGCGCGCGACGCAGGAGGAGTATCCACACGATCCGCTCTTCGAGGCACTGCGAGCGAAGCGCCGCGAGATCGCCAAGGAGCGCGGTGTGCCGCCCTACGTGATCTTTCACGATTCGACGCTGCGCGAGATGGCGGGCCTGCATCCGACGACGCTCGCCGGGCTAGCGCAGGTGACGGGCGTCGGCGAGGCCAAGCGCGAAGCCTATGGCGACGCCTTTCTAGAGGTGCTGAAGAGCTGGAACGGCTGAACTAGCGCCGCGCGCGCAACGGCTCTCTCACGCCCCACAGCAACAGGTAGAGCCAGCCCAGAACGAGAAATGCCGCGCCCAGCACCAGTGCGGACTGAACTAGGCCGAGCCGCCGATCCGTTTGCGCGTCCATATGGCGCTAGCTCTACGCCGATCTTCCTGTCGCGACAAGGTGCCTAAAAAATCGGCATCCTTTGCAATCTGCCTAAGAGTCGGGCGATCGTTTCGCTGCAGAATCATATGCCCGACATGTTGCGCCGCAGAATAAGGCGCTTTGGTTACTTGGCACGCCTCTTGCGAAACAGATTTCGGGCAAGAGCAGGGAGGCGGCATGAAACTGATCATAGCCATCATCAAGCCATTCAAGCTGGACGAAGTGCGTGAGGCGCTCTCGGGCATCGGCGTCGCGGGGATGACCGTGACCGAGGTCAAGGGCTTCGGCCGGCAGAAGGGTCAGACCGAAATCTACCGCGGTGCGGAATATTCCACGAACATGGTGCCGAAGATCAAGATCGAGGTCGCTTGCGGCTCCGATCTGGCCTCGCGCGTCGTGGAGGCGATCCAGCAGGCGGCGAACACCGGCGCGATCGGCGACGGCAAGATCTTCGTCCTCGATCTCGCGCAGGCGGTCCGCATCCGCACCGGCGAAATCGACGAAACCGCGCTCTGAGGGAAGGGGGAACCATGAAGCTATCGACCAGGATATTGGCCGGGCTGGGGGCTGTCGGCGCTGCCGCGCTCATCACCCATCCCGCGCTCGCGCAGGCGGCGGCTGCCGCTCCCGCCTCCCCGATTCCGGCGGCGACCGTCAACAAGGGCGACACCGCCTGGATGATGGTCTCCACGCTGCTGGTGCTGATGATGGCCGTTCCGGGCCTCGCCTTGTTCTACGGCGGCCTCGTCCGCACCAAGAACATGCTGTCGATGCTGACCCAGGTGCTGATGTGCGTCTGCATGATCGGCGTGATCTGGGTGACCTGGGGCTATTCGGAGGCCTTCACCGCCGGCAACCCCTTCTTCGGCGGTTTCAGCAAGGCGTTCCTGAAGGGCGTCGACATGAACTCGCAGGCCGCCACCTTCTCCAACGGGGTCTACATCCCGGAGATGGTGTTCGTCCTCTTCCAGATGACCTTCGCGATGATCACCCCCGCGCTGTTCTTCGGATCGGTGGCGGAGCGCGTGAAGTTTTCCCCGCTGATGCTGTTCGTGGCGCTGTGGGCGACCTTCATTTACTTCCCGATCGCGCACATGGTGTGGTGCTGGGACGGCCCTGACGCCGTCGCCGCGGCGGCTCTGAAGGGCCAGGCCGCGCTCGACGAGGTCACCAGCCATGCCGGCTTCCTGAACGCCAAGGGCGCGCTGGACTTCGCCGGCGGCACGGTCGTCCACATCAACGCCGGTATCGCCGGCCTCGTGATGTGCATCCTGCTCGGCAAGCGCATCGGCTACGGCACCGAGCCGATGCCGCCGCACTCGCTCACCATGACCATGATCGGCGCCTCGCTGCTGTGGGTGGGCTGGTTCGGCTTCAATGCCGGCTCCAACCTCGAAGCCGCCGGCGTCGTCTCGGTCGCCTTCATGAACACGATGGTCGCCACCGCGGCGGCGGGCCTCTCCTGGCTGCTCGTCGAGCAGGCGGTGAAGGGCAAGCCCTCGCTGCTCGGTGCCGCCTCGGGCGTGGTCGCCGGCCTCGTCGCCGTCACCCCGGCCTGCGGCTTCGCCGGTACGATGGGCTCGGTGATCCTCGGCCTGCTCGTCTCGCCGATCTGCTTCTTCTTCGTCACCACGGTGAAGAACAAGTTCGGCTACGACGACTCGCTCGACGTGTTCGGCGTGCACTGCATCGGCGGCATCTTCGGCGCGCTGATGACCGGCATCCTCGTCGATCCGGCCCTCGGTGGACAGGGCACCGCCGACTACGCCACCAAGCCGGGCACGCTGATCGCGGGCAGCTACGACATGTTGGGCCAGCTGTGGATCCAGGCGCAGGGCGTCGGCATCACGCTGCTCTGGTCGGGCATCGGTTCGGCCATCCTCTTCCTCATCATCGACAAGACGTGGGGCATGCGTGTCACCGCCGAGGTCGAGCATGAGGGCCTCGACATCGCCGAGCATGGCGAGCGGGCCTACCACTACTAAGAGCTTCCTCCTGCGAAGAGCCTGGGCCGGCGGGGCAACCTGCCGGCCTCTTTTTTTTGTTGGGCCTCAGGCGCCGGCGCCGACATCCGTCGGCTTGGCTCTCCTCCCGCGCTGGCGCGCGGTGAGGGCGCGCGTTCGCGCTTGCGGACCCTGGTGGGCCCGGCCCGTACGGCACCGCCGCTATGCGGGGTTCACCCCTTCGGACGCAGGCTTTCGATCATGCCCATCAGCGGCGAGACATCGTAGCCGGCATTGGCCGCCTTCGCCGCGATCTCGGACGGTTCGTCGCCTGCCGCACCCCGCGCCAGCGACCAGAGGAAGGTCGACCGCGTGCCCGAACGGCAGAAGGCCAGCATCGGGCCAGGCTCGGCCAGCGCCGCCGTCATCGCATCCACCTGATCCATCGAGAAACCGGAATGATCCACCGGGATATGGACATACCCCAGCCCCGCCGCCTCGGCCGCAGCACCGATCTCGGCCGCGGTCGGCTGGCCGGGCTGCTCGCCATCGGGGCGATTGTTGACGATCATGCGGATGCCGTTGGCCCTGGCCTCATCGATCTCCGCCACGCCGATCTGCGGGGAGACGGCGATCGTCTCGTCGAGCCATTTAGCCATTGGCAACCTCCTGCTTCTAGGGTTGGCGCCGGGGTAGCGCGTCGGCGGCGGGCTTATGCCCGTTTCGCGGATTAGGAAACCCATGCTCGAAACCGGCCTCCGGCTCACCGGCCTCGGTGTCGTCACCGTGCTGCTGCCGGCGATGACCCTCTGGACCGCCTATGTCGGCCTGCACATGCCGTCAGGGCTGATCGTCAGCCTGGCCTGGGATCGCAAGCTCAGGCTGCTGCCGCTGGCGCTGATCCATCTCGTACTGTTGGTCGCGCTGATCGCCATCATCGGCGCCGTTCTCCCGGCCGGACTGCCGCAGCTCGCCATGCCGTTCATGGCGCTCCACGTCTGGTGCGCGTGGCTGAGACGCGAGCGCCGTTCGGCGTCACCGGTTCCGATCAGAACGGCTTCACGATCACCAGGATGACGATCAGGATCGTCGCGATGCCCGGTATCTCGTTCATGATCCGCAGCGAGCGGGTGCTGGCCGGGCGATGACCGCCCGCGACCTTCTTCGCCGCGCCGATCGCCCAGCCGTGATAGCCCGACAGCGCGAGGACCAGCGCGAGCTTCATGTGGAACCAGCCCTGGCCCTGCCCGAACGCGCCGATGTCGAAGGCGAGGCACAGGCCGAGGATCCAGACGAGGATCATCGAGGGCGTGATGATGATCCGGCGCAGCCGCGCGATCCGATCGACCCAGGCCTTGTCCTCGGCCGATCCCGGCACCGTCTCGCACTGGTAGATCATGAAGCGAGGCAGCATGAACAGGCCCGCGATCCAGAAGATCACGAATATCAGGTGTGCCGCCTTCACCCAGGGATAGGCCCCGCCCAGCCAGCCGATCATGCTCGTCATCGTGCCTTCACCCATTCCAGAAGCTGTTCGACATGCGCCACCGGCACCTCGGGCGTGATGCCATGGCCGAGGTTGAACACATGCGGCCGCCCCGCGAAAGCCTCGCGGATATCCTTCACCGCATGCTCCAGGGTCTCGCCACCTGCCAGCAAGGCGAGGGGATCAAGATTGCCCTGCACCGGCAGCCCTTCGGGCAGCACCGCGTCCGCCCAGCGCGGATCGACCGTTTCGTCGATACCGATCGCGTCGACCCCGGTCCCCTCGGCATAAGCCGCGAGCTTGCCGCCGGCGCCCTTCGGAAAGCCGATGATCGGCGTGCCCGGACAGCGCGCGCGCAGTTCGCGGACGATCCGGGCATTGGGTTCGATCACCCAGCGCGAGAACTGCTCGGGCGAGAGAGTGCCCGCCCAGCTGTCGAACAACTGGACGGCATGGATGCCGGCCGCGATCTGGCCCGCCAGATATTCGACCGTCAGCGTCACGATCGCATCGATGATCGCGGCGAAGCGTTCCGGTTCCAGATAGGCGAGCTTGCGGGTCTCGGCCTGGTCCTTCGATCCCTCACCCGCGACCATGTAGGTAGCGACCGTCCATGGCGACCCTGCGAAGCCCAGGAAGGTGGTCTCAGGCGGCAGAGCGACCGCGACCCGCCTCACGGTCTCGTAGATGGGCTGCAGGCGTTCTGCGGCCCCCTGCAGGCGCTCCAGCGGCATATCCTTGAGGGGAGGGGCGAGGCGAGGGCCTTCCCCAGCGGTGAAGCTGAGATCCTGACCCAGCGCATGGGGAATGACGAGGATGTCGGAAAACAGGATCGCACCGTCGAAGCCGAAACGGCGGATCGGCTGGAGCGTTACCTCGGCGGCGGCCTCCGGATCGTAGCACAGTTCGAGGAATCCGCCCTTGGTCGCCCTCAGCTCGCGATATTCGGGCAGGTAGCGCCCGGCCTGGCGCATGAGCCAGACAGGCGGAGGATCGCGTCGCTCGCCCTTCAGGACGGCGAGGAGAGGGCGATCAGGTCCGGACCCCATATCATTCCTTATTTAGATTCATGGGTGGTTGAGAGTCAGTAGGGTGGCTTGGTCGCGGGGTTTATTCGCAACACCCACGATTGCCAACGATGCCGTGGCGGGCGAGCTGATCGATACGCGGCTGGCGGCGGTGATCGGGCAGGTTGGTGAGCACCACGATGTCGGCGTGCGCGGTGATCCGGTCGAGCGCCTCGATCACCCCCTTCACCGGCGTCTGCCGCTCCATCTCGGTATCGAAGAAGCCGTCGACGAACGGCCACACCTCCTCCACCGCCACCTTCTCGCCCGTATCCTTGCGAACCAGCGCCTCGCCCCAATTCTCATGCTCCAGCGCGAAATCGATGCCGTGCGCCTCGGCCAGCCAGTCGCGGAAATGGGCGACCATGTGGAGCAGCACCTCGTCGCAGTCGGTGATGAGGAGGGGGCGTGTCATGCTTCAAGGCTCCGATGGGCGGCGATCAGGGTTTCGGGCTTCACGTTCAGCGCGTCGGCGCAGGCAAGCAGGTCCGGTTCGTGCGATTCGAGGAAGCCGAGGACGGCGGCGAGCAGCGCCGGATCGGTGGCCCGCGCGCGCAACTCCGACGAATCGAGGCCGGTCAGCGCCAGCAGCCGCTCGGCACGCGGCTGGTCGGAGAGCGTCCAGGCCAAAGCAGAGAGCGCCAGCGTCGCGCTGTCGGGAGGATTTGTGTCGGCCGCGCGCATCGCCTATCTCCAAACTCTCACTCGGGAGGATCGCGGCTTTGCCCGGCAAGGTGCTCGTTGTCGAGGACAACGAACTCAATCTGAAGCTGTTCTGCGACCTGCTCGAGGTCCACGACTACGAACCGACGCCGGTGCGCGACGGTCTGGAGGCGATCGAGGCGGCGCGCGCGACGATGCCGGACCTGATCATCATGGACATCCAGCTGCCGCACATCAGCGGGCTGGAACTGATCGCGGCTCTGAAGGCGGATGGGGAATTGGCGGGAATCCCGATCCTGGCGGTAACCGCTTATGCCTCGCCCGCCGACGAAGAGAAGGCGCGGGAAGCCGGTGCGGCGGCCTATGTGTCGAAGCCGATCTCGCTGATGCGCTTCATCGAGGCGGTGGAGGGGTTGGCGCCGACCACCTGACTCCGTTCGTTATTGGCCGACCAAACTCGCCGCCACCGCGACCGCCTCCGCCGCCTTGATCCCGTCCACCGCCGCCGAGAGGATGCCGCCGGCATAACCCGCGCCCTCACCGGCCGGGAACAGGCCGGGCAGCGTCAGGCTCTGCCCGTCCTTACCGCGCGTGATGCGGATCGGGGAGGACGTGCGGGTCTCGACACCGGTCATCATCGCATCCGGGTGGTCGTAATTGGCGATCTGGCGGCCGAAGACGGGCAGCGCCTCGCGGAACGCTTCCACCACGAAATCGGGCAGGATCGTCGCGAGGTCGGTGGGAGTCACGCCGGGCTTGTAGCTCGGCTGCACCTCGCCGAACTTGGTAGAGGCGCGCCCGGCGAGGAAATCGCCCACCGTCTGCCCCGGCGCGGCGTAGCTGGAGCCGCCCGCGACGAACGCCTTCTCCTCCAGCGATCGCTGGAGGGCGATGCCGGCGAGCGGGTGGCCGGGATAGTCGCGATCCGGATCGATGCCGACGACGAAGCCCGAATTGGCGTTGAACTCGGCGCGCGAATATTGGCTCATGCCGTTGGTGACGACGCGCCCCTCCTCCGACGTCGCCGCCACCACGCGCCCGCCGGGGCACATGCAGAAGCTGTAGACCGTCCTGCCATTCTTGCAGTGGTGCGACAGCGCATAGGCGGCCGCGCCGAGGATCGGATTGCCCGCGCAGGCTCCGAAGCGCGCCCTGTCGATCCAGCTCTGCGGATGCTCGATGCGCACGCCAATCGAGAAGGGCTTGGCCTCGATATAGACACCGCGATCGTGGAGCATCTCGAACGTGTCACGCGCCGAATGGCCGACCGCGAGGACGACGTGATCCGCCTCGAGGGTCTCGCCGGTCTGGAAGCGCAGGCCCTCGATGCGGCGCGTGCCGTCGGGGCGGGTGCCGATCAGGATATCCTCGACGCGGTGCTGCCAGCGATATTCGCCGCCGAGCGACTGGATCGTCTCGCGCATCGACTCAACCATCGAGACCAAGCGGAAGGTGCCGATATGCGGGTGCGCCTCGGTGGGGATATCCTCCGGCGCCCCGGCCTTCACGAACTCCTCCAGCACCTTACGGCCGAGGAAGCGCGGATCCTTGATCTGCGAATAGAGCTTGCCGTCTGAAAAGGTGCCGGCGCCGCCCTCGCCGAACTGGACGTTGCTCTCCGGGTTCAGCTGCGAGCGGCGCCACAGGCCCCAGGTGTCCTTGGTACGCTCGCGCACCACCTTGCCGCGATCGACGATGATCGGGCGGAACCCCATCTGCGCGAGGATCAGCCCGGCGAAGAGGCCGCAGGGGCCGGCGCCGATCACGACCGGGCGCTTGCCGGACCAGTCGGTAGGCGCGGTGACGGGTGGGGTGTAGCTGGTGTCGGGCGTCGGCTTGACATGCTGGTCGCCGGTAAAGCGGGCGAGCACCGTCGTTTCGTCGCGCAGCGTCACGTCGACCGTATAGACCAGCAGGATCGCCGACTTCTTGCGTGCATCGTTGCCGCGCCGCCAGACGGCGAAGTCGATCAGATCCGCCGCCGCGATGCCCAGCCGCGCGACGATGGCGGCGGGTAGAGCCTCGGGCGGGTGATCGAGCGGCAGCTTGAGTTCGGTTAGGCGAAGCATGGCCGCGCCTTAGCGGGATTTACGTCCAAACCCCAAACATCCGTTCGGGCTGAGCCTGTCGAAGCCCTGCCCCTTCTTCATACAACGCTGAAAGAAAGGGCAACCCTTCGACAAGCTCAGGGCGAACGGAGTTCTATTTGGCGGAACACGCCTCCACCACCGACGCGCCGATCCCCGGCCGATCGAGCAGGCTCCGCGTCACGCCGTTGGTCCAGCCGAAGCCGTCCTGCACCGGATATTCGCCGCCGCCGCCCGCTTGCCCGGAATCGACGTCGTATTTCTCGACCATGCGGCCAGTACAGGCGTAGAAAGTGGAGACCGTCTTCACCCAGCGCTGCGCCAGCGTGTCGGCGAGCGTGGTCTTGCCGTAGCGGTCGAGGCCCGTCACGCCGACCCACAAAAGCGGCGCCCAGCCGTTCGGCTCGTCCCATTGCTGGCCGGTGTGGACGGTGGTGGTCTTGAGGCCGCCGGGCGCGAGCAGTTGCGCCTGCGTCAGCTTCGCGGTGGCATCGGCCTGCGCGGGCGTCGCGAGGCCGACAAACAGAGGATAGAGGATCGCTGCGCTGATCGCGGCGGTCGGCTTGCCCGTCGAGCGGTCCCAGTCGGCGAAGCGCTTGTCCTTCGCACTCCACAGATACTTCGCCACCGCAGCCTTGCGCGCGTCCGCCTGCTTCGTGAAGTCCGCCGCGCAGGTGGTGTCGCCGAGCGCCGTGCAGCGCCGCGCGATGGAAGTCTCGAGGTTCCACATCAGGCTGTTGAGATCGACCGGCACGATGTCCGTGGCGTGGATGGTGGCGAGCGTCTTGCCGTCCTTCAGCCAGCGCGAACTGTAATCCCAGCCGCTCTCCGCACCCGCGCGCAGGTCGCGGTTCACGGGGCGGGGCGCCGCCGCCGCCGTGGTGGCGACATCCTCGGCATAGGATTCGTCGCGCGGCGTGTCGCGTGCGTCCCAATAGCGGTTGAGCAGGCTACCGTCGGGCATCTTCACGACATGCTGGCAGGCGCCGCCGGCATCGAGACAGGACGCGCCCGCCATCCAATAAGCGTGCTCGGCCTTGAGCGCATCGAGCCGCTGGCGATCGAGCGCCGGATCATGCGTATCGGAGAGATCCATCATCAGCGCCAGGAACGGCGGCTGCGAGCGGGAGAGGTAATAGGTGCGCGTGCCGTTGGGGATGTGGCCGAAGCGCTCGATCATCGAGACGAAGTTGGCGAGCATCGAATCGATCAGTGGCTGCTCGCCGTCCGCCTTCAGGCCCAGCATCGTGAAGTAGCTGTCCCAGTAATACATCTCTTGATAGCGCCCGCCCGCCACGACATAGGCGTAGGGCAGCTGGATCGCCGAGGAACCGGGGACGACGGCCATCGGCGGCTTGGCGAGGATCGGCCAAAGCGCCCTGATATGCTCGCGCATACTGAGCTTTTGCTGGCCGGTATCACCCAGCTTCCGGAAATGCTTCGCCACGAAGGCGGCCAATGCCTCCTTGCCCTGCGGGTTCTCGGACGCGAACGCCGCCATGATCGCGTCAGGCCGGTCGAGCGGCACCATGTCGGCGAAGGTCTTGGAATCGGGGAAGACGTGCGCCAGCTCCACCGCGCGGTAGAGCGGGCCATAGACGTCCTCGGGCGTGCGGGCACTGCGCGACACCTCCATCACCTGCCGCGCCGGATCGGCAGCGGGAGCCGCCGCGATCAGCGGCAGCGCGAGGAGAGGCAAAGCAAGCAGGCGGGCGATCGTCATGCGGGGAATACTCGCGGAAAACAGGGTGCCGGCTGGAGCGGATACGCTGCTCCAGCCGGCGGGGGTAGACGTCAGAACTTGTACGCGGCCGTGATGGTCGCATGGCGCCCGAAGATCGGACGGCCGAGGAAATAGCCGTTGTCCGTGCCCGAAGTGAGCGTGCGGACATTGCCTTCGGTCAGCGCCAGCGTGTTGGTCACGTTCTCGACGGTCGCCTGGATGGAGAAATTCTCCTTCAGGTCGATCGAGGCGCCGAGATCCAGCGTGTCGTACTTGGCGAGCGGCTGGAGGTTCGAATCGTCGGCGAAGCGCTTGCCGACGTGGGTGTAGGTGCCGAACACACGCGCCTGACCCCAATCGGTGCGGAACGTGTACTGCGGCATGATCGCGAACTGGAACTTCGGCTGGCGGGGCACCTGATTGCCGGACTTGGTAGCGTAATCCAGATACTTGCCGTTCTGGTAGACGCCGCGGAAGCCGATCTGCACGCCATTGATCGGCCGCACCGCGCCTTCGAACTCGACGCCGTAGGCGCGCGATCCGCTCAAGCCCACCACGCTGGTGCCGTCCGCCAGAATCTGCGTGAGCAGCAGATCGTGGAAGCGGTTGTAGAAGCCGGTGAGGTACAGGTCGTAGAAGCGCGTCGAGGTCTTGAGGCCGACCTCGTACTGGCGCGCCTTCTGCGGCTTGATGTTGTCCGGCGTGCTGGCGTTGTTGCGCAGATCGTCGAACTGCGGGAGCAGCGCGCCCTGGTTGGCGCGGACGAAGGCGTTGAGGCGGTTGGTGATCGCGTAATCGGCGCCCACCGTCCACGAGACCTGCGTCTTCTTGTAGGTCAGGTCGCTCCACGTGCCGTTCAGGTATGTGGCGCCGTTATTGTAGGCGGTCAGCGGGTTGTTATCGAGATCGCCCGTCGAGAGATTCTCGTAGTGATCGGTGATCTTGGTGTGCTCGACGCGAACGCCGCCATCGAGGCGCAGCTTGCCGATCTTCCACTCGTCGCTGACGTAGCCGGCGACGTTGTCGCTCTTGTAGTAGGCATTGACGGCATAATTGCTGGCGCTGGTGAAACCGTCGCGGGTCAGCTGGGTGCCGTCGTCGAGGCTGGCGTTGAGCACGCGCGCCTGCGGCTCCAGCGCCAGCAGCACGCTGTTGCCGAGGTTCCAGACGTCGTGATCCTTCACGTGGGCGTAATAGCCGCCGACGGTCAGCGTGTTGCCCTCGAACAGCTCCTTGGAGAGCTTCAGTTCGTCGGTGAAGCTCTGGATGTGCTTCTCGACCGCCCAGATGCCGGCCTGGATCGTCTCGGCATTGCCCGCGAGCGTCTGGCCGCTGTCGGCATAGGTCACCGAACCGGCGCGACCATCCAGATACTGGTCTACGGTCTGCGGGTTATTGCCGGTGAACAACGCGAAGGTGTTGGCCTGGCCCTTCGTGAAGTTGATGTTGTTCTGGACGGTGAAGCCGTCACCCAGCTCGTAGTTGAAGGTGGAGCCGAAGGTGTAGATCTTCGCACCGCGCCCCTTGGAAAGATCGACCGTCTTCTTCTGGGTCGGCCCGCCGTTCACGCTCGGGCCGGTCTCGATCTGCGTGATCTCGATCTCCTTGCCGACCAGCGTATCGGTGCGCGCATCGAAGCCCGGCAGCGTGCTGACGTGGCCGTTGCCGTCGGTGGCGAGCGGCATCGGGGTGTAGAAGGCGTTGTGGTCGTCGAGGTAACGGCCGTAGACGGTCAGCTTGCCGGCATCGAACTTGCGGGTGACGCTGCCGGTGATCTGGCCGCCGAGATCGCCGGTGAAGCCGGTGTGGCGGAAGCCGTCCGAATAGCGATAGAAGCCGCCGACCATGTAGGTGGTGTTGGCATCGATCGGACCCTGCGCCACGAAGTCACCGCGATAGGTGCCCTCGGTGCCGTAGGTCGCGCGCAGCGACAGGTGCGGATCCTGCGTACCTTCCTTCAGGATGAAGTTGGTGGTGGCGCCGGGCTGGCCGTTGGCGAAGATCGGGCTGGGGCCGCCGCGCAGCACCTCGACGCGCTCGACCG
>BACX01000112.1 GCA_000333335.1 Sphingomonas-like bacterium B12
TGGAACGGTCGCGAACAGCCTGGCTGGAAGGCGCCAGTCTCGCCCATAGAGAGGCCTATACTTGGCTTCTCATTTCCGACGGTCCGGTTGGGGCCGGCATACCTTCTCGAGCCGTATGCCCTTCCCGACGAGGGGGCTGCCTGTCCTATTGGCGCATTGCGGCCGCGCCGGGTCGAACAGCGATCACTCCGTTGCTAACGGTAACGTGTTCAGGGCTCCGCCGTCCTTCAACGCGCGATATACGAGGCACCCCTGGACTTTTGACAGTCAAGTCGAACCCCGCATACAGTTTGATAATCTCGATCTGCTTGAGGCAGATGGAAGGGACAACAGGGGGTAATATCATGCGTCTGACGCCCATCGCGCTGCTTCTCCTACAGACCACCGCCATCTCCCATGCCGCGACGATCGCGCCTGCGCCGGTTTTTCCTGCGGGAACGACTGTGGACACCATCCAGGACGTTGCGGTGAAGGACCCGTATCGGGCGCTCGAGAATGCCGACGACCCCAAAGTCAAGGCGTGGAGCGACGCGCAGAATGCACGCACTCGCGCTTATCTCGACGCGATTCCCGGCCGCGCCGCTGTGCAGGCCAAGCTCACCCGGCTGATCAAGGCCGCATCGCCCTTCTATGGCAAGGTCGAAGCGCGTGGACCGCGGGTGTTCGCGCTCTACAACGACCCGGCCAAGCAGCAGCCGTGGATCGTGACGATGGATGCATCTGCCGATCCCTCGTCGCGCAGGGACCTGCTCGATCCCAACGTGATGGATCCCGCCGGGCATACCGCGATCGACTGGTTCGTGCCGTCGCCCGACGGCACGAAAATCGCCGTCTCACTGTCCAAGAACGGCACCGAGGACGGCACGTTGCACGTCTATGACGTCGCCACCGCCAAAGAGATCGATGCGCCGATCACCCGCGTCCAATATCCCACCGGCGGCGGTGCCGTCGCCTGGACGGCGGACGGGTCGGGCTTCTGGTACACGCGTTATCCGGGTGAGGATGCGCCAGAGATTGAGCGCCATTTCAACATGGCGGTCTATTTCCACAAGCCCGGCGTAGCCCCGGCTTCCGATACGCTGGTGCTTTCCGCGAAGGATGGGCTGCCGCGCACCGGCGAGGTGTTCCTCGACGATCGCTCGGGCGGCAAGGCCGTGCTTGCCTCGGTGCAGTTGGGCGATGGTGGCCAGTGGCAGCAATATGTGCTGCGCGAAGGCCAGCCTGCACTGAAGGTCGCGGCCTATGAGGACCGGATCGTCGCCGGCGCGATCGCGAAGGACGGCACGATCTATGGTCTCTCGCGCAAAGACGCGCCAATGGGCAAGGTGCTGAAGCTCGCGGCGCCCTACACCGGCGGCTTCGCGGCGGCGAAGACGATCATCGCGCCGTTGACGGAGGCCGCGATCGTGGACGGCGGTGAGTTCGGCTCGCCGCTCACGGTCGATGCCGATCGCCTTTTCGTCACCCGCATCTCGGGCGGCCCGGTGGAGGTCGGCGTCTACGATCTCGACGGTGGCCATGCCGCCAAGCTGCCCGCGCCGGGCATCGCCGCGATCAACGAGGTCGAGCCGACGCCGAACGGCGACGTGCTCTATTCGGTCGCCACGTTCGTCGACCCGCCTTATTTCATGCGCTGGTCGCCGAAGACCGGTCAGGGGGTGAAGACCGCGCTCGCGATGACCTCGCCGGTCTCCTATGCCGATGCCGAGGTGAAGCGAGTCTTCGCCACCTCGAAGGACGGCACGAAGGTGCCGCTCATATCATCGCCAGGAAGGGTACGAAGCTCGACGGCAAGAACCCCGTCCTTCTCTACGGATATGGCGGCTACGGCGTGAACATGACGCCCAGCTTCTCAGGCGGGTTCCGGCGCGCCTGGCTGGATGCGGGCGGCATTTACGTACTCGCCAATGTTCGCGGCGGGGGTGAATATGGCGACGCCTGGCACACCGGCGGCGCGCTCACCCACAAGCAGAACGTGTTCAACGATTTCGATGCGGCGGGCGAGACGCTGATCAAGCTCGGCTACACCAGCCACGATCATCTCGCCTTGCTCGGTGGATCGAACGGCGGGCTGCTGATGGGCGCCACCATCACCCAGCATCCCGGTTTGGCCCGCGCGGTCGTCTCGGCGGTCGGCATCTACGACATGATGCGGGTCGAGCTTGATCCCAACGGCGCCTTCAACATCACCGAGTTCGGATCGGTGAAGGATCCAGCGCAGTTCAAGGCGCTCTACGCCTATTCGCCATACCACCATGTCGTGCAGGGGACGAAATACCCCGCAGTGCTGATGATGACGGGCGCGAACGACGGCCGGGTAAACCCGCTCCATTCGCGGAAATTCACCGCCGCGCTGCAGGCGGCGCAGGCCGATCCCACTCATCCGATCTTGCTGCGCACCTCGCAGACCAGCGGCCACGGCATCGGCTCCTCGCTCGACGAGCAGATCGGCCAGTTGACCGACCAGACGATGTTCCTGCTCGACCAGCTTGGCATGAGCACGGCGGAGGCCGCGAAGTGAGGCGACCCGCGTTGCGTACGGTCGCATCTTTAACCGCGTTTTGGCTGGGCACGTCAGCCGCGGTGGCGCAGGTCACCGCGCCGGTCGCGCCGATGACGCCGGACCAGACGAGCTATCAGCAGATCCAGCCCTCTGCCGATTTCATCCGGCGCGACGTGATGGTGCCGATGCGCGACGGCACCAAGCTCTATACGGTCATCATGATGAAGAAGGGGACGGCCAACGCGCCGATCCTGCTCTCGCGCAGCCCCTATGACGCGCACGGCTCCGCGCAGCGCATCGCCAGCCAGCGGCTCGTCGACAATCTCGACGTGATGGATACCGAGTTCGCCAACGACGGCTACATCATCGTGATGCAGGACATTCGGGGCATGCACCGCTCCGAGGGCCAGTACATTATGAACCGGCCGATCGCCGGACCGCTGAACACAACCGGCATCGACGAATCCACCGACGCCTACGACACGATCGACTGGCTGGTGAAGAACGTCCCTGAGACCAACGGCAAGGTCGGCATCATCGGATCCTCCTATCTCGGCTTCACCACGCTGATGGCGGAGATCAACCCGCACCCGGCGTTGAAGGCGGCGGTGCCGGAAAGCCCGATGGTCGACGGCTGGATGGGCGACGACTGGTTTCACAACGGCGCCTTCCGCGTGAACTCGCTCAACTATGCGGTCGAGCAGGCGACCAACAAGGGCGAGGGGGGCGGGGCGCTCGCGCTGGGCGCGGGCGACGATTACACCCGCTATCTCGAAGCCGGGTCGGTCGCCGACTTCGCGAAGGCGAACGGCATCGATCAGGTGCCCGGCGTCCGCAAGTTCCTCGAAAACCCGGCCTATACCGATTTCTGGTCGCTGCAGGCGGTCGACAAATGGCTCGCCGCGCGGCCGCTGACGGTGCCGACCATGCTGGAAGTCGGGCAATGGGATCAGGAGGATAGCTACGGCGCGCCGGCCGTCTATCGCGCGCTGGAGCCGAAGGACGCCCACAACGACATGGTGTCGCTGGTGATCGGCCCGTGGCGCCATTCGGGTGCCAACCATACCGGCTGGGATCTCGGTGCGCTGCGTTTCTCCGGCGACACCGCGCTGCAGTGGCGGACGCGGTACATGAAGCCGTTCGTCGATCACTGGCTGAAGGGCGCGCCCGATCCGCATACCCCGCCGGTGCTCACCTACGCGACCGGCATCGACAAGTGGGAGGAATCGCCACGCTGGCCGATGGGGACGGCGACGCCGCTCTATCTCGATGCCGGGGGTGCTGCGGGATTCACAAGGCCGGCGGCTGCCGGACATGACGATTATGTCAGCGATCCCGCGCATCCGGTGCCGTTCCTGCCGCGCCCGATCTCCATGGACGATCCGCTGCAGTGGAAGCCGTGGCTGGTCCACGACCAGCGCTTCGTCACCGACCGGACCGACGTCGCGCTGTGGAAGACGAAGCCGCTCGACAAGCCGGTGCATATCATGGGGGCGCCCGAGGTCGATCTCTATGCCGCGACCACCGGCACCGACAGCGACTGGGTGGTGAAGCTGATCGACGTCTATCCGAACGACCAGCCCGAGCCGGCTGATCAGGGCGGCAAACCCTCCATGGCGGGATACGAACTGCCGATCGGCATCGAGATCTTCCGGGGCCGCTACGCGAAGAGCTTCGCCAAGCCCGAGCCGCTGAAGCCGGGGCAGGTGGTCCATTATCGATGGGCCTTGCCCAACGTCGATCACGTATTCCTGCCCGGCCACCGGATCATGGTGCAGATCCAGTCCAGCCTGTTCCCGCTCTACGATCGCAATCCGCAGACCTATGTGGCGAATATCATGTATGCGAAGCAGGGCAACTATCGAAGGGCGACGCAGAGCATCTGGCGCGGCGGTGCAACACCAAGCGCCGTGCAATTGCCGGTTGTGCCGTAACCCGGCTATCAGATGCTCGACCGTAACACCACCGCCCGCCATCGACTGACGATAAGCGGACTCGCCACAGCTGATAGAGATTGGAATCCGCCCGGGTTCAAAGCGTGAGCGGACCTTCCGGTAGGCGCCAATCACGGACATTCCCGGCCCGCGAAGCCATTCCTAATTGCCGTCGGTCCGCTATGCCACGGCCGGCTCATCCTTTTGGTATCGGAATGGCGAGGCCTGGTGGATAGCGCTCGGGCAGATTTCGGCGACGGCGTCCCGGGGCGCCGACATTCCGCAACTACTTTATTCAATCACAATTCATTGAGAACATTGACAGGCTGCAGACCGTTAGACGATAGTGGCGAAGTCGTCGATTGACGAATTGGCTTTACCTTTTTGGAAATCATGAATAACGAAGGCAAGATGCGTGCTTAAGGCGAGAAAACGTATCGTGTTTCGGAAGATCAGTGAATTCGTGGGTGGGTATCAGCCTGATCCTTAGACCTCGTGATCGCATGGTTCGCGGCTCTATCGATTGGTCCAGCATTTGGCATCCTCATCACGGACGAAGTTACGACGATATTGTAATTCCGTGATCGATTAAACCATATGATATCGATGCGTGAATTATAGGCTGGTTGCTCACTAAAGCCGACGTGGCTCGTGTCGCGGGACGAATGGTTTCGTCGCCAATCGTTTCGCTACGGAATGGCAAGCTTCGGGGCGACTCCCGAAGGGCGGTTTGCAGAATGCGATCGTTGAACCCGTCCGAGCAAACCGGTCCATCTGCATGGCGCCATATCCGGCCGTAGAATTCTCTCGGCGCCCTTCCTGACAGCTGACCGTCAGCTTCCTGACGCGAGCGCTAAGCCCGTCGAGAGGACACGCGTCGGCTGGCGCCGTGGGATGCGATCTGCCGCGCGGCGATGAAGGTGAGACAGCAGCGTCAATCAAGATGAGACTCCGTTTTGAGCTGTCGGCGTAGGGCGTAGCCCGCAGCCGACAGCTCCAAACGGAAGCCCCTTCGAAGGGCTTTGGTGGTCGTGACCGGCCTACATCCGGGCTTTTCCGTGAGGGAAGAGCCCGGGTGAGCGGTCGACACGTCAACGATCATCAGATGAGGCTCTTCATGAAACATCGTCAAAGCGACCCACTGCCGCTGGCAGCGGCTAAGGCCGGCATCAGCCGGGCGACAGCCTATCGGCTGCTCAAGGACGGGAAGCTGCCGTCGCAGAGGGCAGAGCCACGTGGCAGGCGTCGGCCAGACCCGCTGGCAGAGATATTCGACGCGGAAATCGTCCCACTTCTCCAGGCGGCGCCGGGGCTACGGGC
>BACX01000111.1 GCA_000333335.1 Sphingomonas-like bacterium B12
TTCCTGCAGAATCAGGAGGCGATCGTCGAAACGGTTCAGCGCCACGCGCACCCGGCCCGATTTCAGCAGCTCGTCGCGGATCGCCTTGGCGATCTGCAGCGTCGCATCCTTCTCGCGATAGCGGCCATCGACCGAGAGCGAACCCGGATCATGCCCGCCATGGCCGGCGTCGATCACCACCAGCGGCTTGTTGGCCCGGCCTTCCACCGCCGGGATCGGCAGGCGGTAGGGCGTCGGCGCGTCGAGCGGCACGGTGACGCTGCCATTGCCCTGCGACGGCGAGAAGGAGGCGTAGCTCACCCGGCCGATGCGCGCTGCACTGGCGAACTCGCGGGGCGAGGCATCGGCGAGCTGGAGGGTGAGAGTGCGGTGATCGTCCGACAGGCTCGCCTGGCGCACCACGCTGCGGCCGGCGAGATCGAACACGACGCGGCCGACGCCCGGTTTCACCAGCCCCACGCGGGTCTGCAGGATCGGGCCGCCCGATGCGGTCATCGCGCCCGGCGTCAGGCCCTGGATGTCCACGGCGAGCCGGCGCGGCGTATCGAGAATCAGCCCGGACGCGCCGTCGATCGCCGAATCGAACGCCATCGTGATCGCGTTGCCGCTGACCGACATCGCGCTGATCGTGCTCGCTTGGGCGGCACCCAGCGGCGCGCCCAGCAGGCCCAGACTGATAACGGCGCCCGCACATCCACGGTACGCCGACAAAGCAAAACGCATGAGCCTGTCGGTCCCCAACAGCGCTCCCCCACCTCCCGATTAGAGTGAGCGCCTGTCGGTAGGGTGAACCTCTACAGTTGATCCGTCAGTAACCAAGCGGCAGGGCGTGCCGGGGGGTGGGCGAACGCCGTCAGGCGAGGCTCTTGAGCGGGGTTTCCGGGTCGGCGAGCTTCGCCGGATCGGCCGCGACTCGGCCGACGACGAGCGCCTTGCCCTGTACGTAGTCCTTCACCGCGTTCACGCAGTCGAGCGCCACGACGTGG
>BACX01000110.1 GCA_000333335.1 Sphingomonas-like bacterium B12
CCATAGCGGCGGGCATAGTTCTCGGCGCTCGGGATGCCGAGTGCGGCAAGGTCTGCTCCTCGGAGCGTGCCGCGGACGTCGACGCCTTCTGGGCGGAACCATTCCATCATATGGTAGGTGAGGTCGCCCAAGGGATCGCCGAGCGTGGACAGTTCCCAATCGATCACCGCCGAGACGCGCGGCTCGGTGGGGTGGACAAGGAGATTGTGAAACGAATAATCGCCGTGAATGATCGTGCTGCGCTCATCCGTCTGCGGGATGGCGCTTGGCAACCATTCGGCGAGGTGTTCCATCTCCGGGATGTCAATGGTGCGCGAAGCTTCATACTGTCGCGACCAGCGCGAGATTTGACGGGCGAAATAATTGCCCGGCCGGCCATAGTCGCCGAGGCCCAGCGCTTCATAGTCGACCAGGTGAAGCCGAGCGAGCGTCTCGTTGGCCGAATCGTAGATGGCAGCGCGTTCTTCGGGCGCTCGGCCAGGCATGCGCGGATCCCAGAAACTGCGGCCGGGTACGTGGCGCATCACGTAGAACATGGAACCAATGACGTCCTCGTCTTCGCACAGCAACAGCGGCTCGGCGACGGGGAGGCCGGCATCGAACAGTGCCCGGGTGACGCGATATTCTCGATCGACCGCGTGAGCAGACTTGAGCAGGACGCCGGCTGGTTTGCGGCGCAGTACGTAGCGCCGATCGGGTGTGGAGAGCAGGAATGTCGGGTTGGATTGTCCGCCTTCAAACTTTTGCACGCGCATCGGGCCGGCAAACTCGGGCAAATGGCTTGTGAGATAACCGGCGAGCTTCGTCTCGTCGAAGGCCGCATTAGGGGCGACATCCACCGTGCCGCCGATCATAGCGGCGGGTCGGGCGGCGCTCATGAATGCGATCCTTGCGCCGCTTCAGCATATTTGCCGAGTTCCATGCGGGCGAGCTGGCGCTCGTGCACTTCATCGGGGCCGTCGGTAAGGCGCACGATGCGGGTGTTGGCCCACAGCTCGGCCAAGCCGAAATCCTCGCTTACGCCACCGCCGCCATGCGCCTGGATGGCGTCGTCGACGATCTGCTGCGCCATCTTGGGCGCGGCGATCTTGATCATGGCGATCTCGGCGCGGGCTTCCTTGTTGCCGACCGTGTCCATCTTGTGCGCGGCCTTGAGGCAGAGCAGCCGCGCCATCTCGATCTCGCAGCGCGCGCGAGCGATCCGCTCTTCCCACACCGAATGCTCCGCGATCGGCTTTCCGAAAGCGCGGCGCGTCAGCAAGCGGCGGCACATCTTTTCCAGCGCCACCTCCATCGTCGCGATGTTGCGCATCGTGTGGTGAATGCGGCCTGGCCCGAGCCTGCCCTGTGCGATCTCGAAACCGCAACCTTCTCCGACCAGCATGTTCTCCGTGGGCACGCGCACATTTTCGAGCAGCACCTCGAAATGGCCGTGCGGCGCATGGTCGTAGCCGAACACCGGAAGGTGACGGACGAGCGTGACGCCAGGCGTGTCGCGCGGCACCAGGATCATCGATTGCTGGCGATAGGCGGCGGCTCGCGGGTCCGTCTTGCCCATCACGATGAAGAAGTCGCAACGCGGATGGCCCGCACCCGAGGACCACCATTTGCGGCCGTTGATGACGTATTCGTTGTCGTCGCGGCGGATTTCGGTCTGAATGTTGCGCGCGTCGGACGAGGCGACCGCCGGCTCAGTCATGAGGAAGGCCGAACGCGTTTCACCGTCGCGCAGCGGGACCATGAAGCGCCGCTTCTGATCGGGCGTGCCGTACCGGTGCAGCACCTCGAAATTGCCGGTGTCGGGCGCCATGCAGTTGAAGACCTCGCTCGCGAAGGAGATGCGGCCCATCAGCTCGGCTATCGGCGCATATTCGACGTTGGTGAGGCCGACGCTGGCGAAGAATTCGTCGTCGTGCTCCGACGGCGGCATAAAGATGTTCCACAGGCCCTCACTGCGGGCCTTCGCCTTCAGCTCGTCGAAAATCGGTGGAATCTCAGCCCAGCGATCGATCGTGGCGGCCTGTTGATGGTAGATCGGCACGGCGGGAACGATATGCTCCTCCATGAAGGCGCGAACCCGCTCCATCCACTCCTTGGATCTGGCCGACTGCTCGAAATCCACTCCACCCCTCCTACCGCGACCGAATCAAAGTTCGTCGCTTCTATGACTCGGCCGACCGACCGGTCGAGCGATTGCTAGTCGACCGACTGGTCGGCTGTCAATTTGGTCAGGCGAAAATTTTGAAGTTGACGCCCGACCAGTCGGTCGAGCATCACAGGGATAGGAGAGAGCAATGACGAAAAGTCCTGAAAGCCCTATCATGGAGCTGCCGCTGCTCCGGGGCTATGCGCCCTATACGCTGGCCGGCTTCGCCCAATTCCGCGCCGTGATCGACACCGACGGGGCCGTGCCGGCCAAGCTGAAGGCGCTGTTTGCTGCGGTCGCCGCCGTCGATCGCCATCACCTCGCTCTCGCGAGACGAGAATTGGAACGTGGCATCGGAAACGGCCTCAGCGTCAAGGAGGCGACTGCCGGCATCATCGTGTTGACCAGCCTGCGAGGCGAAGCCGCGTCGTTCGAATTCGCGGAACTGGTGGCGGATTGCTTCGGTAAGATCGAGGCGCCCGCTGCGCAACCATTACCCGAAGCCGGGGAGGGCGAGGCGGTCGCTAATTTCAAGGCATATTGGGATGGTGTCATCCCGACACCGCTCGCCCAGCTGATCCGCCTGGTGCCATCCGCGGCCGACGCCTATTACCTGATGCGCAAGGGTAGCATCGATGCCAATCCGCTCTCGCCCAAGCATGGCGAGCTGCTGCTGCTTGCGATCCTGGCCGCGGGCTACAGCCCGATGGCGGCGACACATGTTCGCGGCGCCCGCAACGCGGGCGCCACCGACGAAGAAATTGCCGAGGCGGTGCTGTGCGCCGTCCCGTCCGCCGGAATTGCAGCGTGGATGGCGGTGGGCGCGATGCTCGCACCGCCCGAGGAGGGCGGATTGCCACGCTGACGCTTGCCCGTTCGCCAATCCCGGCGGCCGTCGCATCTCATTCTCTAAGGGAGAGTATCGTGACCACCGAAACAGACGTCATCCAATATGAAGTTGCCGACAACGGCATTTGTACGATCTGGCTGAACCGCCCGCACGTGAAGAACTGCGTGAGCCCTCAGCTACTCAAGGACCTCGAGGTTGCGGTCGATCGCGCGGCCGAGGACGACAAGGTGCTCGCCGTGGTGTTCCGCGGCCGCGGTCATACTTTCTGCGCCGGCGCTGACCTCGGTCAGCTCGTCGGCCCGGTGCTTCACGAGACGAGCACGTCGTTGCAGCTCGCGATCGACTCGGCGCGCACCTACGACAAGATCTATAACATGAAGAAGCCGACGATCGCTTGTGTTGAGGGATATGCCGTCGCCGGCGGCTTCGAATTGTTCATCTCGTGCGACTTCGGCATTGCTGCCGACGACGCCAAGATCGGCGATTTCCACATACGTCGCGCATTGTTCGGCGGTGCCGGCCCGATCTATCGCCTGCCGCGGTACATCGGCATGCGGAAATCCAAGGAGCTGATGCTGACCGGTAAGCTGCTTTCAGGCACCGAGTGCGTCGAGTGGGGCCTGTGCAACGCGTCGGCTCCCAGCGGCGAGCCGCTGGAGCAGCTGATTCAGGACTTCTGTGCGCCGCTGATCGACAAGAGTCCGTTCTGCATGTGGATGACCAAGATGGCGGTCAACCGCGGAATGGACGCTGACACCAACTCCCTCATCACTCTCGAGACGATGACCTGCAACGTGGTACACCATTCGGCCGACGCAAAGGAAGGTGTTGCCGCCTTCCTCGAAAAGCGCCAGCCGGTCTGGACGGGCAAGTAAGTCATGCCGGTCAGCATGGTCGTCCTGTCCAGCCGACCGAAAGACTGGACGCACGAGCAGTTCACCACTTGGTGGCGTGGGCCGCACGCCGACGCTGCCAAGGTGCTGCCCGGGCTGATAGCCTATCGGCACGGCGCGGTGACGAAGGATTACGACAATCCCGAAGCACCCGGCTGGGACGGCCATGCCGTGCTGACTTTCCCCGATCAGGCGGCGCTGGACGTCGCCTTCGCCTCGCCAGAATGGAAAGCCGCAACCGCCCAGACCAAGGGCATGGGCGGCCGCCGCATCATCCTGATCACGCAGGAGGTCGATCTGCTCGCGGAAAAGGCCGATGACTGATCTCACTCCCGGATTCGCCGCAGGTCAGTTCCGACTGGACGGCAAGCGTGCGCTCATCACCGGTGGACGTGGCGCGCTCGCCGAGGCGATGGCGGCGACGCTTGCAGACCTCGGCTGCGCGGTGGCGCTCGCCTCGCGCACCGAGGCCGACTGTATGGCGATCGCGGAGCGGATCGCCGGACGCTTCGGTGTTCCGGCGATCGGGCTCGCCTGCAACATCGCTGACGAGGCATCCGTCGAGGCGGTGATCGCCGCGACCGTCGACCGGCTCGGCGGGCTCGACATCCTCGTCAACAATGCCGGCGCATCCTGGTGGGGGCTGCCCCAAGACATTCCACTCAAGGGCTGGCAGAAGGTGATGGACGTCAACGTGACGGGCACCTTCCTCGCTTGCCGACACGCCGCGCGACACATGATCGCGCAAGGTGGCGGCGCGATCGTCAACATCGCCTCGGTGGGCGCATTCCTCTCCTACCAGCCCGATGCGGGGCAGGTGGTGCCTTACACGACAAGCAAGGCCGCAATCGTCCACCTGACCAGCAATCTCGCCGCACAATGGGCGGCGGATGGCATTCGCGTGAACGCGATCGCGCCCGGCTCGATCGAGACGGGTATGACCGAGACGCTGGACGCGGCGACGCAGGAAAAGACCCGAGCCGGCATCCTGCTTCGTCGCTTTGGAAAACCGGAGGAGGTAGCGGGAACGCTGGCCCTGCTCGCATCCGATGCCGGCAGCTTCATCACCGGCCAGACTTTCCTCGTGGATGGGGGGCAATCCATTGCCTGATGATCTGGCGCATTCGGCCTTCGAGTGGGGAACAGAGCGGCTCTGGCCTCAGTTCGATCGCCTAGCGGCGCAGGCGCCCGAAGCGCTGGCGCTGGCGGATTGCCACGATAAGCGGTGGAGCCGCGCGCAGCTTCGCGCGCTGGCGCTCGGCATCGCAGACCAGCTTCGGGAGGCTGGCGTCGGGGCGGGCTCGCGCGTGCTGGTGGCGGCGCACAAGACGCCGGAGACTATTGCGACGGCGCTCGCGGTGTCTTCGCTCCGAGGCGTGTTCTGTCCTGTCTCGCCCAAGCTCGGCGATGGCGACCTCGCGTTGCTGGAGACGCTCGTCGGGCATCGGGCGAAGGTGTCGCCTGCCAAAGATACGGTCGAGGTGACATCGGCTGCCGGCCCTTACTCGGCAGATCCGCGCGATGCCGATACCGTCCTGATCGGCTTCACGTCGGGCAGCACGGGCGTTCCCAAGGGCGTGATGCATGGTGCAGGCGCACTCAACTATGCGACACGCGCCTGCGCCTCGATCGCGGGCCTGCAGCCGGACGACGCCATTCTCGGCATCGTCCCGCTCGACAGTGCGCCAGGCTTCGCCTTCACCGCGCATTTCGCACTGTCCCTGGGTCATCCGCTCGTCCTGGTCGATCCGTGGGTGCCGGCCGAGGCGCTGCGCCGCGCCGAACGTTACAATTGCGGCTGGGCGATCGCGGTGCCGACGCACCTGTTCACCATGGTCGAGGCCGCTCGCCAGCAGGAGTGGAGCGGTCGCCTGCCGCTGCGCGCGATGGCAGTCGGCGGCAGCGCCATGACGGCCGAGCTGATCGCGGACGCCGATCGTCTGCTCGGGCTGAAGGCGCTGCGCATGTTCGGCATGTCCGAGTGCATGGGCCATGCCTCGACCCGCCCGGGCCACGCGCTGGAACGCCGCCAGCTCTATGACGGTATCCCGTTCCCCGGCACCGAGGAAGAGGCATTTGACGCCAATCTCAACGCTCTGCCGCGCGGCGAGCGCGGGCAGGCAGGGGTGCGGGGGCCGTCTCTGTTCATCGGCTATGCCGAAGGGCTGGGCGCGGGCCAGGAGCGGATGACACCCGATGGCTATTACCTGACCGGTGACGAGATCATCCGCGACGAGGACGGCTTCGTGCGTGTCGTTGGGCGCATCAAGGACCAGATCATCCGCGGCGGCTTCAACATCGATCCCGCCGAGATCGAGGCGGCGCTGCTGCGCCACCCGGCTATCGCCGAAGTCGCGGTCGTAGCGGTGCCCGAGCGCAAGCTGGGCGAACAGGCCTGCGCCGTGTGCCGCTTGAGGCCGGGGGAGGGCACGATCGACCTGCCGCTGCTCCTCGATCACATGGCGTCGCAGGGCGTGTCGCGCAAGAAATGGCCGGAGCATCTCGTGCTTGTCGATGCCATGGCGATCGGGACGACCGGCAAGCTGGACAAGAAGGCAATGGCCGCGATCGCGGTCGAGGAGATTGGCCGCCGTCGCGCAGCGGTTTCCGCGGTCTAGGAGTTTGACCATGACACAATTCGCCACCAGCGCCACCCGCGAAGGCGTGTCGCTCATCACGCTCGACAACCCGCCGGTGAACGCGCTCTCGGGTGGATTGCGGGCAGGGCTCCAGGCGGAGCTGGATCGCGCCTTCTCCGATCCCGCGATCGGGGCGGTGGTCGTGATCTGTGCCGGGCGCACCTTCATCGCGGGAGCGGACATCACCGAGTTCGGCAAACCTTGGCAGCCGCCGACGTTACCGGAGTTGTGCCGGATTATCGAACAGGCGCCCAAGCCGGTGGTCGCCGCGACCCACGGCACGGCGCTCGGCGGTGGGTTTGAGCTGGCGCTCGCATGTCATTATCGTATTGCGACGGAAGCGGCGCGAGTCGGGCTGCCTGAGGTCCATCTCGGCCTGCTACCCGGCGCGGGCGGCACGCAGCGCGTGCCGAGAATCGTTGGCGCCGAAGCCGCGCTCGACATCATCACGTCTGGGCGACAGGTGAAGGCTCAAGAGGCCTTGTCGCTCGGACTCGTCGATGCGGTGGTACCGGAGGCCGATCTCGCCGAGGCGGCGCTTGCCTTCGCGCGGCAGGCGGTGGCCGACGGAGAGAAGTGCGCGCGCGTCCGCGACCGCGAGGAGCGAATCGTCGCCGACCGGCAGAACCCGGATCTCTTCGCCCAGTTCGCGGCCGCCAACGCGCGTCGCTTCAAGGGCTTCGCGGCACCCGGCGCGATCGTCGAGGCGGTGAAGGCGGCCGTCGAGCTGTCGTTCGACGAAGGCCTCGCGCGGGAGGCTGCGCTGTTCGAGATGCTGGTGGAAAGCCCGCAATCGCATGCGCAGCGCCACGTCTTCTTCGCCGAGCGCGAGGCGGGTAAGGTGCCCGACCTGCCTGCCGACCCACCGCTGGTCGACATCGGCTCGGTCGGCGTGATCGGCGCGGGCACGATGGGCGGCGGCATCACGATGAATTTCCTCAATGCGGGCATTTCGGTCACGCTCGTCGAGACCACGCAGGAAGCACTCGACCGCGGGATGGGCGTGATCCGGCGCAACTATGAAGCGACCGCGCGCAAGGGGCGGATGACCGACGCGCAGGTGGAGCAGCGCATGGCGCTGATCGCGCCCAGCCTCGATCTCGGCGCCCTCGCCGACGTCGATCTGGTGATCGAAGCGGTTTACGAGAGCATGGACGTCAAGGTCGATATCTTCGGCCGGCTCGACGGCATCGTAAGGCAGGGTGCGATCCTCGCCTCCAACACGTCGTTCCTGAACCTTGACCGGATCGCGCAGGCGACGCGGCGGCCGGAATGGGTCGTGGGCCTGCACTTCTTCTCGCCCGCCAACGTGATGCGACTGCTCGAGGTGGTGCGCGGAGCAGCGACGTCGAAGACGGTGATCGCGACCGCGATGAAGCTGGCCAGGCGGATCGGCAAGGTCGCGGTGCTGAGCGGGGTCTGCGACGGATTTATCGCCAACCGCCTGCTTGCGCCACGCGGCGCGCAGGCCGAAGCGATGATGCTGGAAGGCACACCGATCGCCAACATCGATCGGGTGCTCACCGATTACGGCTTCGCCATGGGCCATTTCCAGATGATGGATCTGGTTGGTCTCGACGTGATCGGCCGCGACGCGACCGAACGGACTGTGATGGGCGATCTCGTCGCGGCGGGGCGGCTCGGTCAGAAGCGTGGCGCGGGCTATTACGAGTACGACGACAAGCGCCGATCCAGCGTCTCTGCGATCACCGAGGGATTGATCGCGGAGGTGGCGGCCGCAAGGGGCGTGCACGCCAAACCGACGACCGGAGACACGGCGCTGCTCGCGCGGTTGCTCTACCCCGTGGTAAACGAGGGCGCGAAGATCCTGGAGGAAGGCATCGCGCTGCGTGCCTCCGATATCGATATCGCCGCGATCCTGGGCTACAACTGGCCCGTCTATCGCGGAGGCCCGCTGTTCTGGGCCGATCAGGTCGGCCTCCCGCGGATTGTCGCCGAGATGCGCGCCCTCGAAGCCGAGCATGGCGAGGCGTTCCGCCCCGCCCCCCTGCTCACCCGCCTGGCCGATAAGGGTGCGAGCTTCGGGCAGAGCGCATGACCCTCAACCGCTCCTGGCTACTGGCAAGCCGGCCGGACGGCCCCGTCAAGCAGGACGATTTCGGTTATCGCGAGGAGGCGTTTTCACCGCCCGATCTTGCGGCGGGAGAAATTTTCGTCGCGACGCGCATCTTTTCGTGCGCGCCGACGATCCGCAATTGGCTGAACCCGCCAGGGCGAAGCTACCGCGGTGCGATCGGGATTGGCGATCCGATCCGCGGCATGGCGGCAGTGGAGGTGGTGGCGTCACGCCACAATGATTTTGCGCCGGGCGATCTGGTGACGGCGGTCGCGGCTTGGCAGGACTATACGGTACTGGCGCCGGACAAGGCGGCGGTTCCGATCACGCACATTCCGGCGGGCATCGACGTCGCCGATGCGATGACGATCTATTCGCCTAATACGCTGACCGCCTATTTCGGCCTCCTTGCGGTTGGCGAACCCCGGCCCGGCATGACGGTACTGGTGTCGGGCGCGGCGGGTTCGGTCGGCGCAATGGTTTGCCAGATGGCGCTGATCGCCGGCTGCCGCGTCATCGCGCTGGCGGGCGGCGCGGACAAGTGCCGGTGGCTCGAAGAGACATGCGGCGTAGAAATCGCGATCGACTACCGCTTGCCTGGCCTCGCCGATCGGCTGAAGGAGGCGTGCCCGGACGGGATCGACATCTTCTTCGACAATGTCGGCGGCGATGCCCTGCAGAAAGGGATTGACCAGATGGCGCCGCATGGCCGGGTCGTTCTTTGCGGTCAGATCTCGGCATATGATACAGGCCAGCCCGCTCCGGGACCTGCCGACATGATGAAGCTAGTCTATGGGCGCATCCGAATGGAAGGCTTCGTGATAGGCGACTTCGCCGATCGATATGAAGAGGCCTACAGCCGCATTCGCGCTTGGCACAGGGCCGGGAAGATACGTTGTCGTGTCGATATGCGCGAGGGTTTCAGCGCGCTTCCCGAAGCGTTCGTTGACCTTTTTCAAGGCAAAAATGTCGGGACGTTGCTAGTGCGTAATGTGCGACCCAAGTAAATTCGATGAGCTGACAAACTGTAATCACTACCCTCAGGAAGGCGCCAATTGCGGCCGTCGAAGTGCTTTCGTTCGCTTCTGGTTGCCAGCGGTCCGCTTTCTCCCAAGCTGCAGGGCCGTACGTGGAATCTTTGTCGCGACCCACGCCGGTATGAACTGGGACGGGCAACAGCGTTGCAGCGGTTGCTACTGCGGGACGTCAATCCAGGCCAGGCAATGGATGTCAATGACCCCGTATGCTGTCTATTGAGCGACTCCAAATTGCTGATTGTCGACACTTGTTGCTTATCGCCGGTGCTCGACTTTCAAACAATCTCGCAGAGCGTGATCGAGCCGGCTTCAAAATAGCAGGCCACTGGCCAGCCGATCGTCGTCTCACTCGCAGCCTGCGATGCTACCATCGACTTGAAATACAGCTATGCTGTATATATCATGTCTCTTCACGGAGGCTGTACATCAATGTCAGGCGCAAAAGAGATCGTTCGACGGTTCAATGAGGAGGTTATCGCGGGTGGCGACCGCGCTGCCTTTGATAAGCTGATAGCGCCAAACTTCGTTAACCGGTCTGCACCACCTGGAGCTCCGGCGGGATCCGAGAGTATGTGGAACACCTTTCAGAACATTCTCCGTCCGGCGTTGGGAGGACTTACGGTCAGGATCCACGATCAGATGGAGGAAGGTGACAAGGTCACGACCCGCAAGACGATCTCGGGCACCCATGTCGGACCGCTGCTTGGCGTCGAAGCGACCGGAAAGTCGGTCAGCATCGACGTCATCGATATCGTGCGGGTCGTAGATGGTCGCTACGTCGAACATTGGGGCATCAACACCCTGCCAGCATTGCTGGCCAGCCTGCGGCAGGATTGAACCCCGCCAAATGGGGGATATCGCGATGGGTACGGACGCAGCAGAGCTGCTGGCGCGTGATCTTCGCCGAAGCGTGGGCGCTTTTGTGCGCGCTATCCGACAGGACACGGGCACGGTGAAATCAGCCCAGTCAGAAACGCTCGATCTCCTACACCGTCTTGGCGCGATGAACGTCGCCATTCTGGCGGAGCGGCGGCGGGTGACACACCAGACGATGCGCGTGGTGGTGGCGCAACTGGAGGCGGATAAGTTGGTGCGACAGGATGCCGATCAAGCTGATCGCCGCAGCCGCCTGATATCGATCACTCCGGCCGGTATCGATATGATCACGCAGGAGCAGGAAGCGCGCGAATCCCGGATTGAAGAAGCAATCCGTAGGCGGTTGTCCCCACGTGAGATGGAGTTTCTTCGATCGGCTATACCGATCCTCGATCGTTTGGCAGAGGCGGCATCTTAGTGCCCAACGGCGACCGTAGAACTCCTTTCGTTGGCTTCCCGATTACGCCCTGTCCGCATTTTTATCTAAACTGGACAACGCTACTGGAAACTCCGCCGCGATCCGTGCTGGTACAGACAACAGCGGTTGGTAGTGCGCCGGGGCGCCAGTCTAGGCTGAACTGAATGTCGCCCGATTGCCCGATCAAGTAAGCGCATCCTGCCGCCGAGCACTCTTGAGGAAATCGGCGGGGGAGGTTTCGATAGCAACAGCGCGGGGGCTGAGCGTCAGGTCGCTAGCAGGCCATCCACGCTGGATGTGTCCTCCCGCTCGATCAGCGAGCTATCGTCCCGCTGCCAAGGATGGAAGCCAGGCCGAAAGTAGCTAGCCCAGGCCGGCAAGACCTGACGCAACATGCCGGGCTTGATCAGGATCCGGTGCAGGAGGCGTGCCCATGCGGCGGGGCCGCGCAGACCGTCCTGCCGCAGAAGATCCAAGGCGCCTCGAGCCCGGTCGGCAAGGAATTGGTGGGTAACACGCAGCATCACGTAGCTGCGAAGGAACCACCGCTTGGACGGGCGCCATTCGCGCGTCGCATCCCGGAACAGATCGTAGGCGACCGCTTTGTGCTCGATCTCCTCGACGGCATGCCAGCGCCAGAGTTCAGCAATTTCGGCGTCCACGCCCCCCATATGGCGACGATCGGCCAGCAGCCGCTCAGCAAAGATTGCGGTGAAATGTTCGAACGCCATCGTCGCGGCGAGGTTGATGATCGGCGGCTTGGTGCGGGCGAACCTGAGCCGATCATCGATCCGCGCCTCCAGGGCGCGCGTGTCGTAACCATTGTCGTTCACCTGGCGATTGACGCCAGATGCTCACGCGAATGGATCACTCCCTGCTGGATGAAGGCGGCAATGTCGGCGGCATGCTCGGGAAGCGCTGAGGATCGAAACCGGCGCACCGAGTCGATGAAGAAGGCTTCTCCCTTAGGGAAACTTATCGAAAGCGAATTGAAAATGGCGGTGAGGTACGGATCACTGCGTAGCCACCAGCGAGGATGTGCAGCGCCACGGCCGAAACGGCGATCCCGCACCGTGATCGACTTCTCGGCCGATTTGGTGTTGTCGATCGTGCTCATGCTAAACTCCTGCGACTTCTCACCATCCCCCGAAATATCGGAGCTACTGACACTAATGTCAATAAAGCGTACGCGTCTCAGCCCGGAAGCTAGCCGGACCGCGGCTGTAGAAGCCGCTCGACAGTTGCTGGTGGAAGAAGGGCCGCAGGCCGTCACGCTGAAATCGGTCGCTGCACGTATTGGCAAGAGCCACGGCACTCTACTGCATCATTTCGGTAGCGCTGCCGGCTTGCAATCCGCTCTCGCGACCGAGCTCGCAGAGGAGATCACGGGCAGGATCGCTACGGTCGTGCTGTCTGCGGAGCCCGGTCAGGCCGACCTCAGGCGTATTGTCGATCTTGCCTTCGACGCCTTCGCCCAGCAAGGGGGCGGTGCACTCGCGGCATGGATGATGATGACCGGAGACAAGGCCGCGCTCGATCCGGTCCTGCAGGTTCTGCATGATCTTGTGGAACGTCTGGGCGAACGAGATGGGCGGCCGGTAAGGGAGCGTACACTCGCGCTTGTTCTTCTGGCACTCGGCGACGCCCTTTTGGGTAGTTTTGTCGTTCCCGCGCTTGGCCTTCCCGAGGACGCGGTTCGGCGTCTGGCGGAGCGACTGATCGCGCCGACGGGCATTGTGGATCCACCGGAAACTGCCCCGAGCCCGGGGCGGGCTTGAACTTGATGCGGCCTCGACGCTCCAAAGCTCGAAATGGCAAACGAGGGCCAGCGGCATGTCCACGCCCGTCATCGACACGCCAACGATCTGTCGCCCGAGTGGCGCAAAACCCAAGCCCGCATCTCGGCGCGTTGCTTGAGCACCACAGCGCGGCTGCTCGAACAAGCGGGAACGGTCAGGTAAGGGAGCGCGAGGATGGGCCATTCGGCGGCAAGATAGACCGTCCTGATACCTTGGTACGGAGCTCGCTCGAAATCCCCGGTGTGTTGCCATGATAATACAGCCTCGCTAGATCAGGCGTGACCGCATTTGAAGGGGCACAATATGGGACGAAAGCATAATTCCGCTCTGCTATCTGCGATTGTGGCTATAGCTGGATTGGGCATAGCCAATGGCCTGGCGGCGCGCGTTCAAGAGTATCGGCCCTCCTTCCATCCCGATCAGCTGAAGGGGCCACCAGTCGGCAAGCCGAACGAGGTGTTGGTGCTGGGCACCGCGCATTTAAGCGGCCTCAAGGCATTTCGTCCGGACATGCTGGCGCCCCTGCTGGCGCGGCTCCAAGCATGGCGGCCAACGGCCATCACCACCGAAAACCTCTCCGGCATGCAGTGTGACGCGCTCCGGCGCCTGCCGAGCCGCTACGCATCGACAGTCTCGGATTACTGCGTTGACACCCAGCCCGCCCTGCGTGCGACGGGGCTCGATGTGCCCGCGGCGACGGCCGAGGCCGAACGCCTGCTGTCGGCTTGGCCGGCCGCGCCGGCATCCACCGCCCGCCGACACCTCGCCGCAGTTTTCCTCGCGGGTGGCGAGCCGGCGTCCGCGCTGGTGCAGTGGTTGCGCCTGCCCGAGGCGGAACGGCACGCTGGCGATGGGCTCGATCCGATGCTGGTCGCGCGGCTCAACGAGCTGAAGGACAAGCATAACGAGACCTATTCACTGGCCGCGCCGCTCGCCGCGCGTCTGGGGCTTGAGCGCGTCTGGAGCATTGACGATCATACAGCGGATACGGCCGATCCGACTGATCCGGTCGAAGCGAAAGCGGCGTCGGATGCAATTTCGCGCGCCTGGGACAATTCTGCCCTGCACGCGCGACAGGCCGACGACGCACGGTTGGAAGCGGGCCTCGCGGTGCCCGGAGGCCTGCTCGCCATGTACCGCGCTTATAACGCGCCTACCGAGCCAATGCGCACCTTCCGGTCAGATTTCGGCGCTGCGCTGGTCGAACCCTCCCAACAAGGCTTTGGCCGGGGGTATGTCGCCTATTGGGAGACGCGGAACCTGCGCATGGTGTCGAACATCCGTGAGGTGATCGGCCGAGTCCCTGGGACGCGCCTGCTAGCGATCGTTGGTTCGGCCCACAAAGGCTATTTCGAAGCCTATCTGAACGAGATGCACGACGTCAGACTGGTTAACGCGGATAACGTTTTGAGATAATCCCACGTCGCGTTCCCAGACGGTTCGCCGCATCCGGCCAGCAGACTTCAGGAAGGCGCCCGACGTAAGTCATTGCCGAGTTTGGGCCGCGTTTCTTGTTGCTGCCCGTCTGATCAGGTCGGTTCGGTTGCCGCATCGGCCGTAAATGGAAAAGGTGTGGGCTGGAATGCGTCTGCCATTCGCTCCTTTCGCGCCGAGCACGAGCATCTCAAGTGTCTTTTTCAACGAACGGATGTCGTTTCTAGCTCCTCTATTTCGTCTGCAAGCGAGCACTCGCGGCCCAGCAGGAATGCGACAACCGTTGTCAGCGGCAGATCCGCCTTAACCTTACCGGTTCTCACGTAGATGTCCGGCAAGCTGAACCCGCGATCATTATTGCGACGACTTCGATTGGCAGCCCGCGAACCTGAAGCGACGCAATCCTATCGGTATAGATCATCGCCGCGCCAGGAAGTTCGGCTGATCCAATATTCGTGAGGACGAGCAGGCGGCAGCGAGCGTCACCTTTGCCGGATCGAGTGGAAGGTTCATACCCCGTATCAACAGGACGAAAACCATCCCTGCATAAAGCAGTGTTCGAGGCGAAAAAATGCTCACGGTCAGTGGCAGCAACCTGGAGCTGTTCCCTCCGCATTATGAGGACACCGCCTGGCGATTCAGCTTCTTCGGCGACGGCTCTGCCTATCGGACGCGGTCAACGCAGGCTGAGCCTACGGAAAGCCGAAAACTGGGAGCGGGACTGAATTTGACGAACTTGCCAGAAAACAAATTATAAAGTTTATCTTTACAGATTGGCTTCATATCGTCTAGATGGATCGCGTGACCGATCGAGCCTCTCATTCCGCCGCAGTCGCGCTGGCGAGCGAGCTTCGCGGTTTTGCCGGCAAGCTGAAGCGGCGGCTGCGCGAGCAGGCAGACGTTGGCGACCTGACGCATTCGCAAACCTCCGTGCTGCTCCGCATTGAGAGCGAGGGCGCCGCCACGACGTCCGCGCTCGCGCGGGCGGAGGGGATGAAGCCGCAGTCGATGGGAGCGGTCATCGCCGCGCTTGAAGCGGCGGGCTTTGTCGCCGGCGAACCCGATCCCGCAGACAAGCGGCAGACCTTGCTCTCCCTGACCGAGGAGTGTCGTCGCTGGATCGCCGAGGGTCGCGCGGTCCGGCAGGACTGGCTGTCCCGCGTCGTCGAGGCGAAGCTTTCACCGCAGGAGCAGGAGCAGATCTCTGCCGTCATGCCGCTCCTCCACCGGATCGTCACCGACTGAATCTGACCCCCTTTTCACTCCAGGAAAAGCCAGTGCCAGTAACCACGCTTGATCCGAAAACGGCCTTGATTGTTGTGGACCTGCAGAAGGGCGTTGCGGGCATGGTCCCGCCCGAGGCTTTCGAACCCGTCGTGGCCCGAAGTCGCGCGATGGCCGAGGCCTTCCGCGTGAAGGATCTGCCGGTGGTCCTGGTCAACGTCGATGGCGTGGCTCCGGGCCGAACCGAGCAACCTGCGCGAGCACCCGCGACTTTGCCGCCCGGCTTCGCCGCGCTCGTGCCCGAGCTGGGTGCTCGGCCCGGTGACATCCGCGTGACCAAGAAAACGTGGGGCGCCTTTGCGTCCACGGACCTTGAGCGCCAACTCAGAACGCTGGGCGTGACCCAGGTGGTCATTACCGGAGTATCTACCGGTACCGGTGTCGAGGCCACCGCGCGTCAAGCCTATGAGGCGGGGTTCAACGTCACCCTTGCCATCGATGCCATGATCGATCCCCGTCCTGGTGCTCACGACCATAGCATCGCCCAGGTGTTCCCGCGCCTTGGGGAAACCGGGACTACCGCCGACATTCTCCATCTCCTGGAAGGGCGCGCCTGACATGACTGCCTTTCACATGTTGGCGTATTTCTTTGGCGGTGCGGCCTTAATGAACGCTGTCCCGCATCTGGTCAGCGGGGTCATGGGCCGCCGCTTTCCGAGTCCCTTCGCCAAGCCTTCTGGCAGAGGCATGTCGTCCGCGCTGGTGAACGTGCTCTGGGGCTTCGCCAACCTGTCGATCGCCTATCTGCTCCTCTGCCGGATAGGGCGTTTCGATCTCAATGCCATCGGAGATCTCGGCGCCTTCGCCCTCGGCCTCCTCGTGATCGGCTTGATGGGTGCCCTCCACTTTGGCGGACTCAACGAGGGACGCGGACCGGATATCGCGTGACACAGGAACGCGCGGGCGCATTCCGATCTCTCCGACGATACAATTACCGCCTCTGGTCGGTCGGTGCGCTCGTTTCCAATATCGGCACCGGGGTGCAACGCACCGCCCAGGACTGGCTGGTACTGACGGCGCTGACCCACAAAAGCGCCTCGGCACTCGGCATCGTCATGGCGCTGCAGTTCGCGCCTCAACTGCTGCTTCTGCCTTGGACCGGCTCCGCTGCCGATCATATGGAACGACGCAGGCTTCTGGTGGCCACCCAGGCGGAAAGGGGGTCGTTGGCGGTGATCCTCGGCTTTCTCACAGTCAGCGGGCTCGTGCGGCTCTGGCAGGTTTACGTTTTTGCCGCCCTGTTCGGTGCGGCGGCGGCGTTCGACGCGCCGGTGCGGCAGGTGTTCGTCTCTGAACTCGTCGGTGATGAGGATCTGCACAACGCCGTCACGCTCAACTCCATGTCGTTCAACATGGCCAACCTGGTGGGACCGGCCGCCGCCGGCCTGATCATCGCGGCCGTGGGAATCGGCTGGGCATTTCTGGTCAACGGCGCTTCGTTCTTGGCAGTCTTGGCGTCCCTATTCCTCCTACGGAAGGATCAGCTCTACCGTTCGGACCGCGCGGCACGCGCGCCGGGCGCATTCGCTGCCGGACTGAAATATGTTGCCGGGAGGCGCGACCTCGTCGTGATACTGATCATGCTTTTCCTGATCGGCACCTTCGGCCTGAACTTCCCCATCTTCATCTCCACGATGGCGGTGCGCGTGTTTCATGCCGACGTGCGGGGCTTCGGCATGTTATCTTCGGTCCTGGCGATGGGGACCGTCGCGGGCGTTCTTGTGAATGCCCGAAGCGTCAGACCGACCTTGAAGACGCTTCTCTGGAGCGCGCTTGTCCTCGGCATCGGCTTTTCGATGGCTGCCGTCGCGCCGGGGTATTGGAGTTTCGCGGCGGCGCTGGTGCTGGTCGGCGGCGCCTGCATGACCTTCGTCGTCGCGACCAATGGGCTGATGCAGCTCTCCACCGATCCGGCCATGCGGGGACGGGTGATGGCGTTACGTGTGGGCGTCGCTCTCGGCGCTACGCCGATCGGGGCGCCGAGCGTCGGCTGGATCGCTGATCGGTTCGGTCCCCGTTGGGCCTTGGCGGTCGGCGCAGCCTCAGGGTTCGCGGCGGCAATCGTGGCGATGTACTCGGTCAGTCGGCAGAATTCTCTCTGGAGTGCACGGTCGGCCGCTCCGGATGAGAGCAGCCGACCATTCACCTGAGCGGGAATCAGTCCGCCTCAGCCATCCATTTTATCGCGTCCTCGCCGGCTGCGATTTTTAGCGGTGTGCCTGGATCGGTGGCCGCCAGCCAGACGGCTGCAGCCACATCGGCGGAATGGGTGACCGGTCCAGCGTCGTCGCGGAATTGAGCGATCATGTTTTCGATCAGCGGCTTATAGTCAGCGTTATCGAGGCCCTGCAGATGCGGAAGGGCGTTGTTGCCGATTTTCGTTTCCGGCGAGTGGCCAGGGAGCACGATATGCACGCGCACGCTGCCGCGCGTTCGCTGGCCATCTCACCCTTTGCCGTCAGCAAAAGCGTCCAGCGGCTTGAACAGCGCCTTGGCGTGTCGTTGTTCACCCGCACCACCCGATCTTTGATCCTGACACCGGAAAACCGGGATCTGCACGAAAGTGCGCTGAGATTGCTGCGCGACGCCGAGGAGATTGAGCAAGTCGCAATTATGGCACGGACCGCGCCGTCGGGCACGTTGCGGATCGCCGTTTCTTTGCCGAGCGGCGTTCATCCCGTCGCGCCGGCCTTGCCGGCATTTCGTGCACGCTATCCCGACGTGACGATCGACGTGCGGGTCAACGACGAGATCGTCGACATTGTAGACCAGAGGATCAACGTGGCGGTACGGATCGGCGACTTCGCGGATTCCCGCCTCCTGTCGCGGCGGCTTGCGCCCTATCAACTGTGCGCGTTTGCGGCGCCCGGCTACCTCGCGACACGAGGCATTCCGATACACCCAAACGAACTGGGGGACACGAAACGGTGAGCCCTCGCTATCAAAGCACGGGACAGACCTATCGTTGGCCATTTCGGATAGGCAGCCGAGAGATCGAGACGATTCCACCTCCGGCATCGTGGTGGACGTAAGCGAAGCGCTAGTGAGTTCACTCGCAGCCGGCGGCGGCATTGGCGTCCTCGCGACGTTCATCGCCGCGCCCTATCGGCCTCGGCAGCATCTTCTGCAACGTCTGGCCTCCAGCTTGACGCTGATTTAAGGGGCTCGCCATGATACCGGAGATCAGCGATGCGCTGCTGACGCGCGCCATCCAGACACCTAGGATGGTAGCCGCTGGGCGCAATTATTGGCGGCAGGGTCTTGTAAGAACGCTCCAGATCGACCGCACGCGAGACCTTGTCAGCGCCACGGTCAAGGGTAGTGTCGCAACACCGTATCGCGTCGAACTGCGGTTCGGCGGCCGCGGCGGCCCGATTGCCACCTGTAGCTGCCCGGTCGCGATCGGCTGCAAGCATGCGGCGGCAGCGCTGTTCGCTATTCGGGAGGAGCAGCGCGGGGAATCGGTATCCGATGATCTGCCCCGCTTTGTGGGTGGCGAAAGATCGCGGCCCGCTTCCCATGCTCTTCCGACGGCACTCTCGCAGTGGGTGGCGACGATGCGACCGTTAGCCGCGACGGCGAGTGGCATCGAGGGCGCGTCGAGGCGCGCCATTCTATATGTCGTTCGCGCCCAGTCTCTGGGCGCTAGCACTCGCCTATCGAAGAAGCGGCCGTTGGAATCTCTGGCACCTGCCGGTTGCGCTGTTCGGCTGCTAATCGAGGCTTTCAATGTCGCTTTCGATGGTGACGGCCGCCCGGTCGGAAATGGTACGAAGATCCAGAACGGTATTTTCCTTGGCGTGTCGGGTGGACCCGAGCACGTCCCTGACGAGGATCGCCTGCTTTTGCGCCGCCTGCAGCTGCGCATCGGCGATACCGATCACGAGGGGTGTCTGACGGGTGTCGGCGGCTACGATCTGCTGGAGCGCGTCATCGCGACTGGTCGCGCGCGATGGGCGACGGTTCAGGGACCTGTCCTGCACAGTCAGCCGGCAGTTCCCGGGGTGTTAGAGTGGGTCGCGGATGATCTTGGAAGAATGAGGCTGGCGGTCCAGGGGCTGCCGCTCGGACACGCCGTGGCGCTCGCAGCGCCTCCAGCATCGATCGATCCGATAACGGGAAAGATCGCATACCTGAACCTCGGTGTGCCGCCGTCCATGGCCGAACAACTGCTACGCATGCCTCCGGTCGAACCCGATGCGATCTCGACGCTGGCCGCAGGCTGGCGCGAGATCGTGCCCGCCAGCGTACCGGCGCCCGTCGTCCCCGATGTGCGTGAGCTTGGCAAGCTGTCTCCGATACCGGTCCTGTCGGTGCGGATGGACCGCGTCGAAGTAGAGGACCGTTATGGCGGCCGATATCGCTATGGCGGCAGGCGGCGTGTCGATTGTGCGATCGCCCGGCTGTGCTTCGATTATGCCGGCACCATCGTTGATGCGACGGTTGGCGAACGCACCATACTGGTCCGTGACGGTCGTGGTCTCGTTCGCTTCACCCGCGACACCGGTGCCGAACTCGCCGCGATGCACCGGCTGCTCCATACCGGGCTGATTTCGCTGACCGAGTTCGACGACATCGTCACTGTAGCACGGCATGATTGGGATTATGCGCCCGAGATACCGTCATCAGCGGAGGATTTCACAGCCTTCCTGCTTTCCGATGCAGACGAGCTGCGAGAAGAGGGGTGGCAAATCAACCTGTCTCCCGATTTCCCGTTGCATCTCGTCGCGGCGGAGCCAGGCAGTCTCTCGCTAGAGGCGGTGCCTTCAGGGATCGACTGGTTCGATATAGCACTCGGTGCGACGATCGACGGGCAACGGGTCGATCTTGTTCCCGCACTCCGGCGCCTGCTTGCGACCATCGACATGGCTGAACTGGAAGTGTTGGAGCGCAACCTTGATGAGCCGGGCGATCTTCTCCCAGTCGTGATCGGCGATGGCAAAGTGGTGACGCTCGAGGCGACACAGGTCCTGCCCGTACTGCGTGCGCTGTTGCTGCTGGCGACAAACGACGAGGGGTTAGGTGCTTCAGCTGGCCGGCCGGGTTTCTCCCGGCACGATCTCGGTCTGCTCGGCGAGGTTGAGGCTGTCACTTCGGATTTGCCCTGGACCGGCATCGAAACGCTCCGACACCTCGCCCGCAAGCTTACCCGGCTCGAATTCGAGCCGACACCGCTTCCAGCTGATTTCGCGGCCGAGCTGCGCCCTTATCAACAGACCGGATTCGACTGGCTCGAAGCACTCGCGACGGCAGGGCTCGGTGGATTACTGGCCGACGACATGGGGCTTGGCAAGACAGTCCAGACGCTTGCGCATATCGCATCGCAAAAGGCGCAGGGCCTGCTCGACCGCCCGACGCTGATTGTTGCGCCGACATCGGTGCTGCCCAACTGGCAATCCGAGATCGCTCGCTTTGCGCCTTGTCTGTCGCTGCTTCTCTGGCACGGACCTGATCGACACGATTCTCAAAAAAATATCGACGGGCACGACATCGTCCTGACAAGCTATCCGTTGCTTGTGCGGGACGAAAAGATGCTGGCCGCCAAAGCTTTCGGCCTCGTGGTGTTCGACGAAGCGCACGTGCTCAAGAATCCACAAACCGCTGGCCATGGTGCTGCCCGTGCTCTCAAGGCCGGGCGCAAGATCGCGCTTACTGGGACACCAGTGGAGAACCGGCTTACCGACGCATGGGCGCTGTTCGAACTGATCGTGCCGGATCTTCTCGGCAACCAGCGGACGTTCACACGCGACTATCGAAACCCGATCGAGAAGCTCGGTGATGTCCGGGCGAAGGCGCGTCTGGCAAGGAAGCTGAAGCCGTTCCTACTGCGCCGAACGAAGGACGCGGTCGCTATCGATCTTCCGGCGAAATCGCTGGTTCCGCTAGCGATCACGCTGGGTTCTGCGCAAATGGCTTTGCACGAGAGCCAACGTATCCTGATGCACCAACGGGTCCGCGACGAGATCGCTCGAGTCGGGCTGATGCGAGCGCAAATCGTGGTGCTGACCGCGCTCACTCGCTTGCGGCAGGTTTGCTGCGATCCGCGGCTATTGCCGGGGCAGGGAAGCAAGCCTGCGGGGTCGGCCAAGCTCGAACGGCTGCTTGAGCTGATCGACGAGATGATCGCTGAGGGAAGGCGGATCATCTTGTTCAGCCAGTTCACCTCCATGCTCGACCTGATCAAGCCAGAATTGGATCGACGACGATATGGCTGGGTCGAACTGACAGGGAAGAGCAGGGACCGCAAGACCCCGGTCGCCCGGTTCCAGGCGGGTGAAATTCCGCTCATCCTAGTGAGTCTCAAGGCTGGTGGCACCGGTCTCAACCTCACGGCCGCCGACACCGTCATCCTCTACGACCCATGGTGGAACCCGGCGGTTGAGGCGCAAGCGATCGACCGGGCCCATCGCATCGGGCAGCGTAAACCCGTCTTCGTCTACCGCATGATCGCAACCGGTACGATCGAGGATAAGATCCTGGCCCTCCAGGAGCGCAAGGCCGCTCTGGCAGACACCCTGTGGAGCGAAGATGCCGCAACACCCACACACCTGACTGAGGACGACATCGCCTTCCTGCTTGGGTGAGAGAAAGCGCGCCAGCCGACAGTTAACGGCTCATTCATGGCTGTAAATTGCCTCCGCGCAGAAGGCCTCTTAACGTTCTGGCTGCCTTAGGGCGCCATTGGCAGCGGGGGGAGAGATGCATGGTCGGGCCCACAAATTGTTCGCGACGGTCGACGTTTGGACTGCTGTTCTCGCGAGCACTATCGACGCGATCGTGCGCGCGTCGAACGACTGGACAGTCGGTTCAGCGCCCGATCCGGTCCTTGCCGCGCTCGGAGTGGTTTCCCCGAATGGCGACCAGAACTCTCACGTTCGCGGTCAGCAGTTTGACAGCAACGATCTCGCTCGGGATATTCCCATGACATTTGGCTATTTTGCTAACGCCGCATCGATCATCTTTGGCCATTGGCGCTCGATGACGCACTTCGGATCCAACCGGATCGCGGCGAGCAACATGGAATCCGTGGGTACTCGCATTGCGGTCAAGGCGGCTTGTGCCTGCCGCAGGTGTGTTGCCAGTTGGTCGGTATCGAGAGCGTTCCAGGGGGTCGATGCCGTGGGTCCGCTTTCGTGGATCGCTTGGGCGACCCGGAGAACCATATTCTGCCCATGAGATCTGGGACTGATTTTCATCGTAAGACCGGCCACCTCCCGTCTAGAATGAGGATGCCCCGTCGGGAGACGAGGAGGCATCCTCATTCCGATGAGCCCGCCGCATGATGGGGCATCCGGCGGCTGACGAAAAACTCCCGCCAGCGGCCTACGGTAAGCCGGTCGCGGCATCTAATTCATTATCCACAATCATATTTTGGGATATTTTGCCCGGTGCATGCTTGGCGTATAGCTGTGGGTACCCGGTCAGGCGACGAAACGCTGCCAGCTCGGCTCGATGGACATGTCGCGCGGCGGGATCTTGGAAAGCTCACGAAGCCGCTCGAAATCAACTATCCGGACACGACGCCTGTGCCGCTCGATGAGACCGTCGTCGGTCATTTGCCGCAGTACGCGGTTCACATGCACAGGGGTTAATCCCACAACATCTCCGAGCTGCTCCTGATTGATCGCGATTTCGAACTCGTCCGACCTGGCCTGTCCGACGATGGACAATCGTTGGTGAAGGTTCAGCAGGAGAAAGGCCAAACGAGCGATCGGGCTTGTCCTGGAATTCGATGCGAGCAGGTCCATAAGCGCGACGCGCTCCTTCTGCGCTGACAGCAGCATGAACATCGCAATCCGGGGGTTTGTCGCGACGATCTGCCCGAGCGGTGCGAGAGGAGCCTTTCGGACGGTGACGGGCGTAAGCGCCGTCAACGTGTCGATCGCCTCGTCGAGGCACATGCTGGTGCTGCCGAG